>DASWAK010000485.1:0-11939 GCA_036391175.1 Pseudolabrys sp. | reverse complement strand
GCGGTGTGGTCGGCGCTGCAACGCGCCACGCCGCGCCAAGCTGCTTAAAGGAGAGACCGATGTACAATTTCACGTTCCATCGTCCGACCACGGTCCGCCAGGCGGCCGGCCTGCTGGCGCGCAATCCGGAGGCCAAGCTGTTGGCCGGCGGACATTCGCTGCTGCCAGTGATGAAGCAGCGCCTTGCGAGCCCTTCGGCGCTTATCGACCTCTCACTAGTTGAAGGCCTGAGCGGTGTCGAACAGAAGGGGCGCTCGATCGTGATCGGGGCTATGACGCGACATGCAGATGCGGCCAATTCGCCGGTCCTTCAGCAAGTGCTGCCGGGACTCGCGTCAGTGCCAGCCTCAGTTGGTGATCCGCAGGTTCGCAACCGTGGGACTATTGGGGGGTCGATCGCCAACAACGATCCGAATGCCGATTATCCTGCAGCATGCCTTGGTCTAGGCGCGACGATTATTACCAACAAGCGACGCATTGCGGCCGACGATTTCTTCACCGGCATGTTTTCAACGGCACTCGAAGATGGCGAGATCATCACCAAGATCAGCTTTCCGGTTGCGAAGAAGGCGGCCTATGAAAAGTTCAAACACCCGGCGTCGGGCTTTGCATTGGTTGGCGTCTTCGTTTCCAAGCGCGGCTCCGACATCCGCGTAGCGGTAACGGGTGCCGGTGCCAACGGCGTGTTCCGGGTCAAATCTTTTGAAGAGGCTCTCAAGAAGCGCTTCGCAGCAAAATCGCTCGAGGGCATGACCATACCGGCGACAGGCATGAACAGCGACATTCACGCGAGCCCAGAGTATCGCGCCCATCTCGTCGGCGTGCTGGCGCGGCGCGCGGTCGCAAAGGCGACCGCTTAATTTGCGTGATAACACAAGCTATTCGATTGCTTGCTTTCGTATTGATCGCGGCGTCTTTGGTAATTGTGTGCCTGATCAAGCCGGAGCGCGATCCAGCTCCGCAAGGAGATCATGTAGGTCGAGCGGGTGGGTGAACATCTGCAAGGAGCCGTCCGACTTCTTTGGCCATTTCTCCTTCGGACGGTCCCAATAGAGCTCAACGCCATTGTCGTCCGGATCGCGCAAGTAAAGCGCTTCGCTCACGCCGTGATCGCTGGCGCCTTCGAGCGGAATTTTGGCGACAATCAGCCGGCGCAGTGCGTCCGCGAGCAGCCGCCGGGTCGGGTAAAGAATGGCGGTATGGTAAAGGCCGGTCGTGCCGGCAGCCGGCGGCGAGCCGCCCCGGCTCTCCCAGGTATTCAAGCCCAGATGGTGGTGGTAGCCGCCCGCTGAGATGAAGGCGGCACCTGGCCGGCTGGTGGTGAGCGTAAAACCCAGCACCCCGCAATAGAAATCAAGCGCTCTTTGCAGGTCTGCGACTTTTAGATGGACATGGCCGATCCGCACCCCCGGGTCGATGGTGGGAAACTGCTGGGCCTCCTTCTCGAGGGTAACTGGCTTGGTCATGGGCAAATCCTGGCTGTTGGGGCCTTCAATCCCCACATGTAAGGCACACGCGTGGTAGGATAAAGTCCCCACATGGCAGACAAGACCCTTCCAAATTCGATCGATTCAACCCTCGATCTGCTGGCTAAGGCCGATTACATCGCCGATCGCTCGCTGGCGACGGTGCTCTATCTCGCGTTACGCATGGGCAGGCCGTTATTTGTCGAGGGCGAGGCGGGGGTTGGCAAGACCGAGATCGCGAAAGTTTTGGCCACAACGCTCGGACGCCGTCTGATCCGCTTGCAATGTTATGAGGGGCTCGACGTTGCCGCCGCGGTTTACGAGTGGAACTACGGCGCACAAATGATTGCCATTCGTCTCGCGGAAGCCGAAGGCGAGGGCGATCGCGCACGGATTGAGCACGACGTATTCTCCGAACGCTTTTTGATCAAAAGGCCGCTCTTGCAAGCCCTTGCGCCCGATCCTGCCGGGCCGCCGGTGCTGTTGATCGATGAAATCGACCGCACTGACGAAGCCTTCGAAGCATTCCTTTTAGAAGTGCTTGCAGATTTCCAGGTCACCGTGCCCGAGCTCGGTACCGTAAAAGCGCCGCATCCGCCGATCGTTGTTGTCACGTCCAATCGCACCCGCGAAGTACACGATGCGCTCAAACGGCGATGCCTCTACCACTGGGTCGGCTATCCGAATGCCGAGCGCGAATTAAAAATTCTTCGCACCAAGGTGCCGGGCATTGCCAAGAAATTGTCCGAGCAGGTCGTCGCTTTCGTGCAGGCGTTGCGCAAGGAAGATCTATTCAAGTCACCTGGTGTGGCTGAAACACTGGACTGGGCTAGTGCGCTCTCCGAACTCGATGTTGTCGCGCTCGATCCGGCGACGGTTTCGGATACGCTCGGTGTGCTGCTCAAATATCAGGACGACATCACCCGGCTCGACGGCACCAAGGTGAAGGCGCTACTCGACGAGGTGAAGTCGGAGCTACGGGCGGCGGAGTGAACGTCATGGCCGCGTCCGAGGGCCGCCTTGCTGAAAACATTCTCTACTTTGCACGCGCATTGCGAGCGGCCGGGATTCCGGTTGGCCCTGGCGGGGTGCTCGATGCGCTTGAGGCGCTCAGCGTCGCTCGTGTCGGTACGCGCGATGATTTTTACTGGACGCTCCACGCGGTATTCGTGAAGCGGCATGAACATACAATTCTTTTCGATCAGGCATTTCGAATTTTCTTTCGCAAGCGTGGGTACATCGAAAAAATGATTGCTTCGATGCTGCCTGAAATCATGCCCGGTGCGCCGAAAGCGCCGCCGCCCGGCGCGCAGCGCATTCAGGAGGCTTTTTTTTCCGGACTCAATGAACGCGAGCAGAACAAGTCCGAGGTGGAGATTGACGCTCGGCTGACCGTTTCAGATCGGGAAATATTGCAAAATAAAGACTTTGCTCAGATGTCTGCGGCGGAAATCGCCGCAGCGAGAGAAGCCATCGCTCAGCTGACGCTGCCCCTCAATCTCGTGCGAACGCGTCGGCTTGCGCCCAACCGGCGTGGTCATCTCATCGATATTCGCCGTACCTTGCGCGCCAGCATGAAGGCGGGCGGCGCGGTTA
Organism: Pseudolabrys sp.; assembly: GCA_036391175.1. Classification (GTDB taxonomy): domain Bacteria; phylum Pseudomonadota; class Alphaproteobacteria; order Rhizobiales; family Xanthobacteraceae; genus Pseudolabrys. The sequence continues at coordinate 8,877 of DASWAK010000485.1, read as the reverse complement.
TCGACCTGAAATATCTAGGCCCCCGCGTGAAAGAACCGCCCATCGTGGCGCTCCTGGATATTTCCGGTTCGATGAGCGAGTACACGCGGTTGTTTCTGCATTTTCTGCATGCGGTCACTGACGCACGCAAGCGCGTGACCACCTTTCTGTTCGGCACAAGATTGACCAACGTCACTCGCGCCATCCGCCAACGCGACCCGGACGAGGCGCTTGCCGCCTGTTCGGCCAATGTCGCGGACTGGTCGGGTGGCACGCGCATCGCCTCGTCGTTGCACGCCTTCAACAAGCAATGGGCGCGGCGGGTGCTTACCCAGGGCGCGGTCGTGCTTTTGATCACTGATGGACTTGAGCGCGACGCCGACGAAATGCTCGACTTCGAAATGGATCGGTTGCACCGTTCCTGCCGCAGGCTGATCTGGCTCAATCCACTACTGCGCTTTGTGGGCTTCGAAGCGCGCGCCAAAGGCGTACAAACGATGCTGCCGCATGTTGACGAATTGCGGCCGATCCACAATCTGGAATCCATGGCAGAGCTGGTGCGCGCACTGTTAGGCGCGCCGGCCAAGAGTTACGATCCGAAATTGATGTTAAGACAGGTGGCCTGACGGAGGATCTTAATGCTGGCACGTGACGAAGATATCCTCAAAGCCGCCGAGGAGTGGCGGAAATCCGGACGCGGCGTAGCGCTCGCGACTGTCGTCGAGACGTGGGGCTCGGCGCCGCGGCCAGTCGGCTCCAACTTGGTGATCGACAACGAAGGTAATTTTCTTGGATCGGTTTCCGGCGGCTGCGTCGAGGGAGCGGTTGTAACCGAGGCTATGGACGTGATCGACAGCGGCAAGCCGAAGATGCTGGAATTCGGCGTCGCCGACGAAGCAGCGTGGAAGGTGGGTCTGTCCTGTGGTGGGACCATCCGCGTCTATGTTGAGAAGGTGACCTGAGTGAATCTCGACGTCTTGCACGCACTCAATGCTGAGCGCGCGGCGCGCCGTGCAGCGGTGCTTGTCACCGATGTGGCGAGCGGCGCGCAGCGGCTGGTGAAGGCTGGTGATGTAGCGAAGGATCCCTTGAAAGACGCTCTGGAAAAACGCTTGCGCATGGCCAAGAGCGGCATGGAGGAGACACCGCAAGGGCGCTTTTTCCTTACCGTCTATGTGCCATCGCCGCGGCTTGTAATCACTGGCGCAGTGCATATCAGCCAGACGCTAGCGCCCATCGGGCAATTGCTTGGTTATGACGTGACCATTATCGATCCACGCACTGCTTTCGCCTCGATCGAGCGATTTCCCGATGTGAAGGTCATCGCAGAATGGCCGGATGTGGCATTGCCCCCGCTTGGTATCGATCACTACACGGCCTTCGTTGCGCTCACCCATGATCCGAAGATTGATGATCCGGCGCTCAAGCACGCACTAGCGCGTGACTGTTTTTATATTGGTGCGCTCGGCTCCAAAAAAACCCACGCCAAGCGCGTAGATCGTCTCAAACAGGCGGGCCTTACCGAGGCGGACATTGCACGCATTCATGCTCCGATCGGACTTGATATCGAAGCGGTATCGCCAGCGGAGATCGCGGTGGCCATCATGGGCGAGATCACGCAAGGTCTTCGGCAGAAGGCGGAAGCGGCATGAAGTTCGGCTCCGTCCCTGTAGCCGATGCGCTTGGTGCAACTGCCGTGCACTCGATCCGCGAAGGCAACTTCGTGCTCAAGAAGGGTACATTGATCGGCCCTGCCGAAGTCGCCGCACTCAACGCCGCCGGTGTGAAGGACATAACCGTCGCTCGTCTCGATCCTGGCGATGTATCGGAAGATCAGGCTGCTGCCGATATCGCTACGGCAATCAAGGGTGAGGGCGTGCGCGCCGACCGTGCCTTCACGGGGCGCTGCAATTTGTTTGCAGAAAGTGCCGGTGTTTTGGTCGTCGACAAGGCGGCGATTGACGCTCTCAATCGTATCGATGAGGCGGTGACCTTGGCGACGCTGCCGGCCTATAAGCCAGTGGTGGAAGGAGAGATGATCGCCACGGTGAAGATTATTCCCTTCGCCGTGGCCCGTGCCGCCCGCGACCAGGCGGTCTCCGCTGCGGCGAAGGCGAAGCCCGTTATTCATGTCGCACGCTACAAGCTGCGCAAGGTCGGCGTGGTGTCGACGTTATTGCCCGGCCTTTCGCCAAAAGTTATCGAGAAGACGTTGAAGATTACCGCCGCACGCATTGCGCCCGCTGGCGCGAGCATTATTACCGAGCAGCGTGTGCCGCATGAACAGGTGGCGCTTACACAAGCGATTGACGGACTGCTCAAAGCCGGCGCTGAGCTGGTTATCGTGTTCGGCGCTTCGGCCATTGCAGACCGTCGCGACGTGATTCCGGGAGCGGTAGAAGCGGTTGGCGGTGAAATCGAGCATTTCGGCATGCCAGTCGATCCTGGAAACCTCATGCTAATCGGCAAGGCCCGCGGACATCCGGTACTTGGTGCTCCTGGGTGCGCGCGCAGTCCGAAGGAAAACGGTTTTGATTGGGTGCTGATGCGGCTGCTCGCCGGTTTGCCAGTAACACGCGCAGATATCACCGGCATGGGTGTCGGCGGTCTCTTGATGGAGATCGTTACACGACCGCAGCCGCGCGAAGAGCCTGTCCCGCACACCGGGCGCCGCGTCGCCGCTGTGGTGCTTGCCGCAGGACGCTCCACCCGCATGGGTGCGATCAACAAAATGCTGGCCGAAATTGGCGGCAAGCCCCTTGTGCGCATTGCTGTTGAGCAGGCGGTTGCCTCGCGTGCTCAGCCCGTGATTGTCGTGACCGGGCACGAACGAGAAAAAGTGGAAGCGGCATTGAAGGGTCTGCCGGTGCGTCTGGTGCACAACCCGATTTTTTCGGAGGGCCTCGGCAGCTCACTCAAAGCCGGCATCGCTGCCGTGCCGGAGTCGGCCGATGCGGCCATTGTCTGTCTCGGCGACATGCCTCGGGTTGACGCGGCGTTAATTAATCGGCTGATCGCCGCCTTCGATCCGGAGCACGGTGCGCTGGTCGTTGTGCCGAGCATCGATGGTCGGCGTGGCAATCCGGTATTGTGGTCGAACCGCTTCTTCCACGATCTGATGTCTATTCAGGGCGACATAGGCGCACGCCACCTCATCGGTAGCTATGCCGAAGCGGTTGTCGAAGTGCCGGTCGACGGTCAAGCCGCGCTGACCGATGTGGACACGCCCGAGTCGTTTTCCGCCGTCAAGGCCGAAATCGAGCGCGCCTAAGATTCGAATCATTGATCGCATCACCCGACTCGCGCCTATCTGGCAAGCACGCTTGGGTAGGGAAAGGTGATGATCCACATCTATGCGCCTATAATGCGCGCGCTTGTCGTCGTGGCCTTGGTGCTAGCAACCGCGACATTGATGTTTGTTGCGGTCAATACTGCGCGGGCCGCTGACCACGAGCCATTCGTGGCAATCCACCTAAGCTACTGAAATAACTTGGAAAAATTTGGGAGCTTGCAGAGCTTCTTTTTTTGCACTAAATAATGACTGACCGGTCAGTCACAATGGTGCAATAATGTTGCGTCCGCCGAGGTCACGGAAATCAACAGCTCGCCGAGCAGGCCGCCGCAAGCGCGCGGCTGAGGCCGCACGCGCCTCTCGCAAAATCCGCAGCGCCGAACGCCGTGATGCGATCTTGTCAGCTGCGCTCGACGAGTTCTCGAGCCGCGGGTTCGAGGCGGCGCGGCTCGATGATGTAGCGCGACGCGCCGGCGTCGCGAAAGGAACCATCTATCTCTACTTCCGCGACAAGGAGAGCCTTTTCCAGGAACTGATCCGCGCCATGCTTACGCCGCTCGTTGGCACGATCGAGGCGATGGGTGAGGCCGAACTTCCGCTCGCTGTGGTGGCGGACCGCATCGTCGAACTGTTTGTCCGCGAAGTCTACGAAACGAGGCGCAAAGACGTTATCCGCCTCATGATCTCCGAGGGGAGACGCTTTCCGAAATTGGCCGAATTCTATTACCGCGAGGTGCTCTCGCGAATTATTGCGGCTGTACGTTCGCTGTTGCGGCGCGCTGCCGCACGGGGCGAAGTGCCGGAGGCGCTTGCGGATTTTCCGCAGATTGTCGCCGCGCCCGGTTTGGTTGCGATCATTTGGAGCGGATTGTTCGAACGTTTTGAGCCCCTCGACGTTCGCAAAATGATGAAAACCCATGTTGACTTGTTGTTCGCGCCGAGGAGAGCAACATGAGAACGAGGCTCACCGGCCTGTTGATGGTGGCGTTGACGGCGCTTGGGCTCGCTGGGTGCGACAAAAGTAACGACCACGTATTGCAGGGTTGGGTCGAAGCCGAGCTGATCTTTGTTTCCCCCGACGAGCAGGGGCGGGTAGAGACGCTGAAAGTGCGCGAGGGCGATCGCGTTCAAAAAGGCGATCTCCTGTTTACCGTCGATGACGACCTGCAAAAAGCTGAGGTCGTCGTAAGAAATACTGCCGTCGTTAACTCGCAGCAGAGTTTTGATCGCGCCAAAGAACTGCTAAAGTCGTCAGCGGGTACGCAAAAAACCTACGATGATGCCGAAGCTGCGCTGCGTCAGGCCAAGGCCAATCTCGAATGGTCGCAGACGCGACTCGCGCGCCGTAATGCGTATAGTCCCGGCGAAGCCACAGTCGAGCAGATCTATTACCGCCCGGGTGAGACCGTGCCCGCAGGACGACCGGTGGTGGCGTTACTGCCACCAGGCAATCTTAAATTCCGGTTTTTTGCACCGCAGGCGGTGCTGCCTGAGATCAAATTCGGCGAAACTGTGGGCGTTAGTTGCGATGGCTGCGAGAAAGGTTTGACGGCAAGAGTGAGCTTTATTGCGCGCAGCGCTGAGTTTACACCACCGGTGATCTATAGCCTGGAGGAGCGCGCCAAGCTCGTATTTCTAATCGAGGCGCGCCCGGAACAGCCGGAGAAATTTCGTGTCGGACAACCCGTCACGGTCACACTACCGCAGGAGACGCACAAATGAACGCGCGCGACATCGTTATCGATGTCCATGGCCTGACCAAAAAGTTCGACGGCCGTGCGGTGGTGCGCAATTTGTCCATGCAAGTGAAACGCGGCACAATCTACGACTTCCTCGGCCCAAACGGTTCCGGCAAGACAACCACTATTCGTATGCTGTGCGGTCTGCTCACCCCGGACGAGGGCACCGGAACCTGTCTCGGTTACGACATCCGCACCGAAACCGACAAAATCAAGCGTCAGGTCGGTTATATGACGCAGCACTTCAGTCTCTATCAAGACCTCTCCGTGCGCGAGAATCTGGAGTTCATTGGTCGCGTCTATGGTATCGATCAGCCAGTTGCTGCCGCTCGTGCGGCTATCGAGCGACTGGGCCTCACCGAGCGGGAAGGGCAGATCGCGGGCGAACTCTCCGGCGGCTGGAAGCAGCGATTGGCACTCGGCGCTTGCACGCTACCGAGCCCGCAATTGCTGTTGCTCGACGAACCGACCGCGGGCGTCGATCCGAAAGCAAGGCGCGAATTCTGGAACGAGATTCATGCGCTCGCCGCTGATGGGCTTACGGTGTTGGTCTCCACCCACTACATGGACGAGGCGGAGCGCTGTCACGAGATCGCCTATATCGCCTACGGCGAGTTGTTAGCGCATGGTACGGTCGACCAAGTGATCGAATCTTCGCATCTCACGACTTATTTCGTCAGCGCTGAAGCGGGCGAAGGCCTCAACGCACTTGCAGATGAGCTTACGGGCAAGCCGGGCATCGACATGGTGGCGCCGTTCGGCACTAGTCTGCATGTGTCCGGTCGCGACGCCGCTGCACTCGAAGCCGCCATCTTGCCTTATCGCAAACGCAAGAACCTCGATTGGAAGCGATCCGAGCCTTCGCTCGAGGATGTGTTTATCGATCTGATGGGCAAGGCGCGGGACAATTTCCAATGACGCACCTGCTTCCTCCCCAAGCGGCACGGCGGCTTCCGGGCGAAGGTTTTTGGCGCAAGACATGGGCCATGCTGGTGAAGGAATTCATCCAGCTTAAGCGCGATCGCGTCTCGTTTGCCATGATCATCATTATCCCGCTCGTGCAACTGATGCTGTTCGGCTACGCCATCAACACCATGCCGCGCAATCTGCCGACGGCTGTGCTGATGCAGGAGCGCACCGATCTATCGCGTTCAATACTGGCCGCGCTCGAAAACACAAACTACTTCCGTGTTACCCAACTGCCGCACAGCGAAGCAGAGGTCGACCAATTGCTGGCCTCGGGCACCGTGCTGTTCGCGATCGAGATTCCGGCCAATTTCGAGCGCTCGGTGCGCCGCGGTGACAAGCCGGCCATGCTGGTAATCGCTGACGCCACTGATCCCGTAGCCTCCGGCACTGCGCTCGGCGCGCTCGGCCAGCTACTGCAGACGGCGCTTTCGCATGATCGCGACGTTCCGGATAGTCCTACGATGCCATTCGAAATCCGTACACATGCGCGCTACAATCCAGCGGCTGTAACTCAGCTCAATATCGTGCCCGGACTGGTCGGCACCATTCTCACTATGACCATGCTGATCTTCACCGCGTTGTCAGTGACGCGCGAGATCGAGCGCGGCACAATGGAAAACCTTTTGTCGATGCCGATCACGCCGTTCGAGATCATGCTGGGCAAGATCGTGCCCTATATCCTCGTGGGCTTTGTGCAAGCGTCGTTGATCATTGGTATCGGGGTCACTTTGTTTGGCGTACCGGTTGTTGGCAATCTCGCCGTTCTTGCTGCATTGAGCACGCTGTTTATCGCAACCAATTTGTCGATTGGCTACACGTTTTCGACGGTGGCTCAGAACCAATTGCAAGCGATGCAAATGTCAATGATGTTTTTCTTACCGAACATCTTGTTGTCTGGGTTTTTGTTTCCGTTTGCCGGTATGCCAGTTTGGGCGCAATATATCGGTGAGGCGCTGCCGCTCACACATTTTTTGCGTATTGTGCGCGCGATCATGCTCAAAGGCTCGAACTTGTCCGATCTACGTTACGATGCGATCGCGATGTTTATTTTAATGCTGGTGGCTATGACGATCGCTGTCACGAGATTCCGCCGCACACTCGACTAATCACAGTGGTTTTAGAATGCTGAGCGGTAGATAGGGTGGCGCGCCGCTAAAGCTCGCCGCGCAAGCGCGATTTCAACCTTAAGTCGAGGCGGAAATTGCGTATGCTCGTAAGGACATGGCCTATCAAGAGGTGTATGTATGCGAACGCCCCGTGTTTGTCGGATGGAGCCTCAATGAGTGCCGCCCGCGTCAGCCGAAGCGTTGACACTGACGATCTGGCCCGTTGGCGATCGATCGCGTTTCTCAACTGGGCGCATGCGCTAGATCATTTCGTGTTGCTGATCTATCCCACGGTCGTGATCGGGCTGGAGGTCGTCTACCAGCGCTCCTACAGCGAATTGATCGCGCTTTCGAGTACGGCCTTCGTCGCCTTTGGCGTGTTCTCACTGCCGGCGGGCTGGCTTGCCGACCGCTGGAGCCGCCGCAACATGATGGCGGCCTTCTATATTGGCTGCGGTTTGTCGCTGGCCGGCGCGGGCGTCGCACCAAATCTCCCGGCGCTGGGCGCGGCGATGTTCGCGCTCGGCATGTTTGCGTCGATCTATCATCCGGTCGGCATGGCGATGCTGATCGAGGCATCGAATGCGCGAGGGCGCACGCTTGCTTTCAATGGTGTGTGCGGAAATCTCGGTGTCTCGCTTGCTGCCGGCATCAGCGCGGCGCTCGCGACGTGGTTCGGTTGGCGTGCTGCGTTCTTCGCACCAGCGGCGATCCTGGTTGCCACAGGGATATTCTATCTCTGGCTCACGCCCGACGACCGGCATCATGCGAAGACGCGCGAATCAGCGCCAGCAGTGCCGCTTACACCGCGCCTTGCAGTCATACTGTTCGGGCTGTTCATCGTGATCGCGCTGAGCGCGGGCCTGACCTTCAACGTGCTCACCATCGCGCTGCCGAAAATCGTTGACGAGCGCTTGTCTGGCGACCTGCCGTTGGTTCTCGTGGGCAGCATTGCAACCGCGGTACTGGTTTGTGGGGCGCTGGCGCAACTAACGGTCGGGCGGCTGGTGGAACGGGTTCAACCGCATGTAATATTTGCGATCGTCACTGGTATCGGCTTCCTCGGCAATTTGTGGGCGTCCTATGCCAGCGGCGTCACGCTTCTCATCGCACTCGCCATCGCGGTTGCCGCCATCTATGGGCAGGTAACCGTCAACGACATGATCATGGCGCGCTACACTGCCGATGCCTGGCGTGGACGCGTTTACGCCGTGCGTTATTTTTTGCTATTCATCAGCGCCGGCGCGGCGATTGGCATGATATCGCTGCTGCATGAGAGGGGCGGTTTTGCGCTCGTCCTTGGCGTCAACGCCATCATCGCGCTGTTGCTATTCGTAACGACGCTTGCGTTGGTTTTGACGATCATCAGTGTTGAGGGCAAGCAACGCTCGCCGCAGCCGGCTGAGTAATCAAAATAACGGCGGGATGAGGTCATCGACTTTGACCTGCGTGCGTGTCTTTATATTGGCTACGATGCGGCTGCGGTGACAGGCTTTCGGATCGCGGCAATAGCAGAGCAGGGCAATGCGCTTGCCTGATTTGATCAGGGCAATCAGCTGATCGAGCGCCGCTTGCGCTTCCGAAGTCTTGATGTGCTTGTCGTAAATGCGCCACAGTGCATCAGTATCGCCGCTACGCGCTGCCGCGCGGCCTTCCGCCGGAGTGCCGAGCTTCTGCAAATGGATATAACTAATGCCAGCTTCGTCGAGTGAAGCCGCGAGCTGGCGCTTGGAAAAGCCGGGTCGGCGTGAGGCCGCCACCGCTCGCGTATCGACCAATACGTCGATGTTCG
>DASWAK010000484.1:0-6056 GCA_036391175.1 Pseudolabrys sp. | reverse complement strand
TCAGGCGCCTGTTCGCGTAGCGGAAGGTGCTCGCGGCCGACGACAAGATCACCGATCCCGTGATCCTGCGCCAGCTCTAGACAGCAGAGCTACGTTCGCCTTCCACCACTTCTAGAAGCCAAAGCCGCCTTCATCAGTGCCGGTCGGCCGCTGACGACGCGCCTCCGGGGAGGGGGGCGTTGAACGTCGTCCAGCGGATCTGGACCCGGCGCTGCGGCGGCCGCGAAGCTGTTCGAGAACCATCCGCATTTCACCATCTTTCCGGGAGAATCCGTGGAGGTCATGCCGGTTCTGCCGATACCGAGCTCCTAAGCTCGCGGCCTACTTGGTCGCCTTTTGGCCCAAAGCAGACTTAGGCGAGTGCACTGCACATGTCTGCTTTCGGGGGTAAAGCGGACATGCCTTTTTGCACTGCAAATGTCTGCTTTTGATGCTGTGGACGGCGCCCACTCTGAGGCATCGAGTGCCATAGGGTGGTTGCGAAGCAAACCACATTGAGGGGAGCCGTCCATGGGCGAGGTTAGCACGATCGGTCTTGATATTGCGAAGTCCGTGTTTCAGGTGCACGGGGTTGATGACACTGGCGCGGTGGTGATCAGAAAGCGCATCAGTCGCGCGAAGGTGTTGGAGTTCTTCGGCGGCTTGTCGCCGTGTCTGGTCGGGATCGAAGCCTGTCCGTCAGCGCACCATTGGAGTCGGAGATTGCAAGAGCTTGGCCACACTGTGCGGCTGATGCCGCCGAGCTATGTGAAGGCCTATCTCAAGCGCAGCAAGAACGACGCCAACGATGCAGCAGCGATTTGCGAGGCGGTGACGCGGCCCTCGATGCGGTTTGTGCCGACAAAATCTGAACAGCAACAGGCGGGCTTGATGTTGCATCGCAGCCGGCAGCTTCTGGTGCGGCAACGTACGATGCTGTCGAATGCGATGCGCGGGCATCTGGCCGAGCTCGGCATCATCTCGGCCAAGGGCCGCAATGGCACCGCTGAGCTGTTGAAGGTCATTGCAAGCGCCAAAGATGATCGTATTCCGCCGGTTGCACGGTTTTGCCTCGAGGTGCTTGCGCGCCAATACCTAAACATCACGGCAGAGATCACAGCCATCGACAAGCGCATCCACGCCTGGCACCGGTCGTGCGAAGAAAGCCGGCGGCTGGAGCAGATCCCGGGCATTGGCCCGATTGTCGCCACCGCGCTGGTTGCCGAGATCGGGGAGTGGCAGCAGTTCCGCTCGGGGCGCAACCTTGCCGCCTGGATCGGGTTGGTGCCGAAGCAGCATTCGACTGGCGGCAAGGACAGGCTCGGCAGCATCACCAAGCAGGGCAATCGTTACTTGCGATGGCTGCTGGTCGCCGGTGCCATGGCCGTCATTCGCCATGCACGGCAACGCGGCACAAAGCGGCTCTGGCTCATACGAGTAATGGAGCGCCGACCGACGAAGGTGGCTGCTGTTGCGCTTGCCAACAAGATCGCGCGGATGGCCTGGGCGATCATGGCACGTGGAGAGCGGTTCACCGAGCCGAGATTGCTACCGGCAATGGCATAGGTATTAGCGGGCAAAAGCCTGCAACTGAAATTGGCGAGGGCATGACGACGTAATGCAGACACGGTCGTTCCGGGGATCGGGAGAGCCCGTTTGGGTCAGCGCACCTTAAAGTGCATGTTTTTGATTGGGACCCGATCCGCGCAGAGCATTAGGGCCAGCGGCCTGACCGGCCGCACAAACAGGCCGGACACATGACCGCACCCGACCAATGCTGCAGCACGTTAGAAAGTTCTTGCCAAGGCGCCGTCCACACATGACCCAAAGCGGACATAGGACCGCGAAACATGAAAGGTCTGTCTTGCATCACAGAATTTTATTCTGCGTACGAGGTGATCCAATCGACCGTTATGTTCGTTTTGGAAGGAGGAAAGAGGCAACTGCCATGGTTTATTTAACGTGCAATAATGGGGCCCGCTGGTGCTGACCTCTGCGATTGGCTATCTCGTCGCGTTGTCGACTTTCGTTGCGGCCGACATGGTTTGGCTGCGGACTATGGCGCCGCGCTTCTACCGGCCTACGCTCGGTGACATCGCTATATCGGGCGTCAACCTGCCACCAGCAATCGTATTTTATGCAATGTACCCGATTGGCCTGTTGATCTTTGCAATCAGTCCCGCGCTGAGGAGCGGCTCACTAATGACGGCCGCCGTGTACGGCGCCCTATTCGGGTTGTTTACCTACGCGACTTACGATCTGACGAACCACGCAACGCTTCGAAACTGGACCCTTCAACTGACTGTCGTCGATGTTGCCTGGGGCACTTTTCTCGGGGCCGTTACGGCGACTGCGACCGTCTGGGTCGTGAGCAGGCTGGTTAGCGCCGTTTGACATCTCAATATTTGCTGGTCGCGCTGTTCGCGTCGGTGAGCGGTTATTTACCGTGACAATCGAAACGGGAAAAAGGCGGGCGTGCGTTGTTGGTAAGCACGGAATGCTTCGCCGCGAGAGCGGAGCATGTGCTCTTCGAGCGGCGGAATGCCTGACACGTATACCAGAACCCAGTACATGCAGATCGGTGCTGCTAACGCGAGCCAGCCGTAGGGGTTATGACCAGAAAAGTCGATCGCGATGATTGGATAGGCGACCCAAGACAGCCATTCAAAGAAATAGTTCGGATGGCGTGACCAGCTCCAAAGGCCAACGTTACAAACAGTTTTCAGATTCGCGGCATTGGCCTTGAACGTTCGCAATTGATGGTCCGCGATGGCTTCGCCGACGATAGCAGCAACGAGTACTGTCAGCCCGACAAGGTCTTGTAAGCGTAATACTGGATTTGGGTTGTGTGCCGCCAAGACTACCGAGAGCGCAAGGACAACCCCGACGGCTGCCTGCGATTGCAAGAACCAGAACATGCGGCGCGGCGCATCGCTGCCCCATTGCGCGATCAGGTTACGATAGCGCGGATCATCGGTCACGGCTTTAGTGCGCCTAGCGATATGGAAGCCTAGCCGCAGGCACCACGATGCCGCGAGGATCGCTACTAGCATCTGCCTCCAGTGCGGCCAGTCATATCCAAAGGGCAGAACCGCGGTGACGGACGCAACACCGCCCACGCCAAAGGACCACGTTACGTCGACCCAGCCTGAATTTCCCCTTTTCTGCTGGAAGCGCCAGGCCAGCGTCATGATGGAAACCAGACTGGTGCTGACAAAAAATGTGGCGATCGTGAGCTGAATGAGGCCCACCAGCCCAGCTCACAAGCGTATAAACGGTTGCATAATCCGTCCGATCATGCCCTTCAGGCGGAGTTCGCCCTGCATCGCCACGAGACAGATGCAATTCTGTCCGGGCTCAACAATTGGCTGATGCTCGACCGTCTCATCGCCTAGGTCGAAATCGCCGGGGCCATAGTGGGCACCATCCTGTCTGAAGGCTCCACAGAGGACACACGTCATCTCGATCCCGGTGTGAGTGTGCTCAAGCATCCTCGTCCCGGGACCGGACTTGAGCAGAAAGACCCGCGTGTCGCTGGCATAGGGCAGCATGATGGGCCGTAAATGCACGGATGGCGCGATCCACTTCCAATTTCCGAACCGATAGCGACGCACGAATTTTGGTAATCGAGGAACCTCGGTCTCGGGCACCGTGGGTGACAAATCCTCCACGGTTGGTAGCACCGGCTCGTTCAACCTGGCTTCGGCTTTGGCCAACGCGTCACTCGACATCACAGCAGGCGGAAGGCTCGTCAGTACCGATCCGCCGACGTACTCCATTGAACGCATGAAGCTACGACATTGCGGGCAGGAAACGAGATGCGTGGCGATCGCAACGTGTTGTCCATGGTCGAGCGTTCCGGCCGCGAAAGCTGCCAATATCGAATCGGTGGGGTGGTGTTCAATGCTCATGATAGTTCACTCAGCAGAGTGCGAAGCCGGCTCATAGCGAGGCGCAACCTTGACTTGACCGTGCCCAGTGGAATTCCCAAAATTTTTGCGATTTCAGCGTGCGCCTTCTCGTCGAAAAACGACAACTCGACAACGCGTATCTGGTCAGCAGACAACTTAGCAAGCGCGGAACGGATCCGCTCTTCCGACTGCACCGTGGCCAGACGCGAGTCGGGTTGCGGAGAATCGTCGATTTGGAACTCAATTTCGGCATCCGATGTCTCGATCACGCCGCCGCGGCGTTCGCGCCGATGCGCATCAATGCGTAGATTACGGGCGATCGTGAAAATCCAGGCCGCAGCACCGGTGCTCGCCGGGTCAAACAGTCCGGCCTTCCGCCAGACAGCCAGCATGGTCTCCTGAGCCAATTCCTCGGCTTTCGCCTCGCTGGCACCAGAACGCTGCATGAAGGATTTGATCCGAGGGGCGAAATACTCAAACAGGGCGGAAAAGGCGGCGCGGTCCTGTTGTGTCGCGATCGCACGGATCAGACGCCCCCATTGCATTCGGTCTGTAGTGGCCTCGCTTTCAGAGGGCATCTGCAATGGGCTCCTCCGCGCACAACCCTGTAATAGCGCCAGTCGCCTCATTTGAGGGACCATACGCGCAGCCAGCGGAGCATGCTTTTGGACGGCGAGATGCATCGTCTGGAAAACGATTAGGACCGCTATCTGGATCACCATGATGCGGAAAAGCAGAAGGTGATCCAACGGGCCGAATTAGTCGTTTCCGAGATATCCAAGCGGGCCTGGCCTTGCGGCCCGGGAAATACGTCTTGCAAAGCCTCAATGAGTAAACGAGCAGCATGCCCACCGATATTCGTCTCAAAGTAGCAATCGTCGGAACCGGAATCTCCGGGCTGTCCGCGGCCTGGCTTTTAAGTCAACGCCACGATGTGACCGTTTACGAGCGCGCGGACCATATCGGCGGCCACTCCAACACAATCCTAGCATCGGTCGGAGGGCGCAGCATTCCCGTCGATACCGGTTTTATCGTCTTCAACCGGCGGACATATCCCAACCTGACCGCGCTGTTCGAATTGCTCAAGGTGCCGACCCAGCTATCAAACATGTCATTTGGCGTCTCAATGGACAACGGGGCGCTTGAATACTCCGGTAGCGGCATATCGGGGGTTTTCGGACAGCCCCGCAATCTGATCCGGCCCCGCTTCTGGTCGATGCTCGCGGATCTTGTACGCTTCTACCGGCATGCGCCAATCGATACCGACTTGATCGATGGCGAAAACTTTAGTCTCGGCGACTATCTGAAGATGGGAAAATACGGTGAGGCGTTTCGCGACGATCACCTTCTGCCGATGGCGAGCGCAATCTGGTCGGCGTCGCCCGCAGAAATGCTGTCATATCCAGCCGCTGCATTTATCCGCTTCCACGACAACCATGGCCTGTTGCAACTGAAGCAGCGCCCTGCCTGGGAGACGGTCGTCGGCGGCAGCCGGAACTATGTCAATCGGCTGACCGATACCTTCGCAGACAGGATCAGGCTGGATACGGGCGTCCGCGAAGTGCGTCGCATGAACAATGAAGTCGTTGTCACGGACTCGAAAGGCCATTCGGAACGCTACGACCATGTGGTGTTGGCGAGCCATGCGGATCAGTCGCTGAAGATGCTCGCGGATCCGAGCCTTAAAGAGCGGAATCTGCTCGGCGCTTTCCGTTACAGCCGCAATCTCGCTGTGCTGCACACCGACGAAACCTTCATGCCGAAGCGGCGGGCAGTTTGGTCAAGTTGGAATTATATCGGTTCCCGCGATGCCGTGCGTGATGGCGTCTGCGTGACCTATTGGATGAACCGTCTGCAAAACATTGAGAGCGAAAAGCCGCTGTTTGTTACCCTGAACCCAGCGCGGCCGCCGCAGGCCGGAACATTGCTCTACAGTGAGGTTTACGACCATCCAATCTTCGATGCGAAGGCTATCGCTGCGCAACAAAGACTGTGGTTGCTGCAAGGCGATCGGAACACCTGGTTTTGCGGCGCCTATTTCGGCGCGGGTTTTCACGAAGACGGATTGCAGGCGGGACTTGCTGTCGCCGAGCAGCTTGGTGATGTGCGTCGACCCTGGCAGGTGCCCAACGAGTCTGGACGTATCGTTCTCACGGCGAGGACGAC
>DASWAK010000483.1:0-1527 GCA_036391175.1 Pseudolabrys sp. | reverse complement strand
CGGTTCCATCATCGAAGACGAATAACGCGTAAGCGTAACTGTTGTAGTAATACGTTCCCCCGACTCCGTGCCAGGACGTGCCATCCCACTTGTCAACCGTGTAGAACTCTCCCCCGATGAAAAAGGGTTCTTCTCCAAACTCCGGGACATAGATGAGCCAACGGCAGTCCTGTTTTATCTTGTTGTTCTGCAAGGACATCAAGGAAGCAGGAGCTGCCGATGGCGGATGCGAAGCTTATCGAGGTGCTGGGCGGATGGGAAGGTTATGTGTTGGGAACGATCGGGCGGATGGCGACCGATTCGGACCGCGAGGACGTGCTGATTGAGCTGCAGCCGCGGCGGGACCAGCCGCGGCGTTGCAGCGGTTGCGGGCAGATGACGACGGCCATTCACGATACGACCGAGCGTTGGGTCCGTGAGCTGCCGCTCTTGGACGCGGACACCTGGTTGCTGGTTCACCGCGTGCGCGTGGCGTGTCCCACGTGCGGGCCGAAGCTGGAGGACCTCTCGTGGCTGGCGCCGTTTGCACGGCTTACGCGGCGCCTGGAAGACAGCGTGGCGCGCTTGTGCCAGGTGTTGCCGATCCGGCATGTGGCCGAGTGGTTCAGGCTAGACTGGAAGACGGTCAAGGCGATTGACAAGGCCTACCTGGAGCGCACGCTGGGGCCGGTGGACCTCCGCGGAGTCGAGCAGATCGTCATGGACGAGTTCGCCCTGCAGAAGGGCCACCGCTACGCCACGGTGGTCGTCGAGCCGAGCACGAAGCGGGTGCTCTGGGTCGGCCGCGGCCGCGCGCGCGAGGAAGTTCGGCCCTTTTTCGAGCAGCTCGGGCCAGACGGCCGCCAACGTCTGAAAGCGGTGGCCATGGACATGAACGGCGCCTACGAGGCGGAGGTGAAGTCGCAGTGCCCGCAGGCCCGCATCGTGTACGACCGGTTCCACGTGGTGGCCAAGTACGGCCACGAGGTGATCGACGCGGTGCGCACGGCCGAGGCGAAGCGCTGTACCGCGCGCGGCGAACGGCAGGTGATCAAGGGCGCGCGCTGGCTGTTGCTGCGCAACGGCGTGAACCTCAAACGCCAGGACCGCGTCCGCCTGCGCGAACTGCTGGCTACCAACCGCCGGCTCGCGACGGTATACGTGCTGAAGGACGACCTGAAGGCGCTGTGGGATTACCGCTTACCCAGCTACGCGCTGCAGTTCTGGCGCGAGTGGAAATCGCGTGCCCTGCAGAGTGCCATCGCGCCGCTCAAACGCTTCACGCGCCGCTTGGCCGACAAGCTCGCGGGTCTGCTGGCCCACTGCGAGTTCCCGCTCCACACCAGCCTCCTGGAAGGCATCAACAACAAGATCAAAGTCATCAAACGCATGGCCTACGGCTTCCGCGATGATGCCTACTTCTTCCTCAAAATCCGAGCGGCTTTCCCCGGAAATCGGAGATGAACCAAAAAAATGATGCACTTGATACTCTTCCCTCCGCGGAGCCGCTGCGATGCTGTCGCCGTCCGCTGCCCGTGCTTTCTTCGC
>DASWAK010000482.1:0-2047 GCA_036391175.1 Pseudolabrys sp. | reverse complement strand
CGATCAATGAGCCGATGGTCATGACGACATGCCCACCGAAGCGATCGATTGAACGGCCCACATAAGGCGCGACCAGCCCGGCGACTAAAAGGCCGACAGAGAACCCGCCCATAGCGAAGGAAATCGACCACCTGCGCTCGGCCGCGATCAGGGGCACGATTAAAACCGGTGTGTAAAAGATAGTACCCCACGAGAGAATTTGGGTAACCCCAAGCACCGGCACCGCGCGCCAGGGGCCCTCGATGAAATCACGCGGAGAGATCATGGAGCAGCCGTTGCGCACGACGATGTCTATATCCCTAGCACGCCGATGCAGTTGCGCTCATGCGTGCTACAGCCAGACAATCACTGCGCGGGCTTTGGCGGCGGCGCTGTTTTCGGCTTCGATTGTGGTTTGGCCGCAGTCCGCTTGGCACCCTCTGCACCGCAACGGACATAGACCATGGTGCCATAACGGCCTTGCACCTCGGAGTCCATCCAGCGAAGGATCAGTATACGCCCGTCGAAGAGCACCACTTCCCGGTCCTGCGCACTGCCCGGCGGATCTTCAGGCGGCCCGATGTAGGTTTTGCCACCGGGCGCACCTTTCAGGCGTAGCTCGGTTGGCGTTGCTTGATCGGCAAGGTGCATCATGACGCCGCCGCTAGGCCCAAGCGTGATCACATAAGGCTGCTTGCACTGACCGGTGGCCGCCGCCTCGGTTCGCGCGCGATCCTCCTCCTTGTGATAGGCCGCAAGTCCCCAGCGCCCGACGATATCCTGCGGCGGGAAGGCCGGCGGCAGCGTCGGGACCACGGCGTGCTCACTCGGCTGTTCGAGTTGCGGCCCGGTCGCGCAGCCAGATAACCCAAGCGCGAAGAGCACCAAAACCAAAGCGGTCGAAGGTGCGGAGCGATGGAAGTGGATCATGCCGGCTCCTTGAAAAGGCAGCTCCAAGACTTTGGAGGGCATCGGCGGACAGCGCAAGCGCGCTTTGGCTTAACCGCTATCGGATTAGATCGCCGTCTTATCTTGACACCCCGACGCCAAGGCAATATTTCCCGGACAGCGTTTGGCACTCTTTTCTTGAGAGTGCTAAATTACTGAAAAACAACACTTTTTGTTCACGAGACGCGCGCTAGCGCACGAGGAAGTCCATGGCCAAAACCAAATTCCGACCCCTTCACGACCGCGTAGTCGTCCGCCGCATCAACGCCGAAGAGAAGACCAAAGGCGGCATTATCATCCCCGACACCGCCAAGGAGAAGCCGCAGGAAGGCGAGGTTATCGCTGTCGGGCCAGGTGGCCGCGACGAAAGCGGCAAGCTGATCCCAATCGACGTGAAATCGGGCAATCGCGTGCTGTTTGGCAAGTGGTCGGGCACGGAAGTGAAGCTGGACGGCGAGGAACTCCTGATCATGAAGGAGTCCGACATCATGGGCGTAATTGCCTGACACCGCATCAGAATCCAATGGAGTAATTTGAAATGGCTGCCAAAGAGGTGAAATTTTCCGGCGATGCGCGCGATCGTATGCTGCGTGGCGTCGACATACTTGCAAATGCTGTGAAGGTGACGCTCGGCCCGAAAGGCCGCAACGTTGTCCTCGATAAATCGTTCGGCGCACCACGCATCACCAAGGATGGTGTGACGGTCGCAAAGGAAATCGAACTCGAAGATAAGTTCGAGAATATGGGCGCGCAGATGGTGCGCGAAGTTGCCCAGAAGACCAACGATCTCGCCGGCGACGGCACCACTACCGCGACCGTGCTCGCGCAGGCAATCGTGAAGGAAGGCGCCAAGTCGGTCGCCGCCGGCATGAACCCGATGGATCTCAAGCGCGGCATCGACATCGCAGTCAATGCCGTGGTCAAGGACATCGAAAAGCGCGCCAAGAAGGTTTCCTCTTCGGCCGAAGTCGCCCAGGTTGGCACCGTCTCGTCGAACGGCGACAGCAATATCGGAAGCATGATCGCCAAGGCGATGCAGAAGGTCGGCAACGAAGGCGTCATCACGGTTGAGGAAGCCAAGGCGATGGAGACCGAGGTCGAGATCGTCGAGGGCATGCAG
>DASWAK010000481.1:0-1539 GCA_036391175.1 Pseudolabrys sp. | reverse complement strand
GGCCGCGCACGCAGGCTGGCATTGCGGTTTCCGCAGGTGACGGGCGGTGGACGCTGATCAACGCCTCGCCCGATTTGGCCGAGCAAATTCGCGCAACGCCTGCGCTACACCCCCAAGACGGCTTGCGCGGCAGCCCCATCGACGCCGTGGTGCTCACTGGTGCTGAGATCGACCAGATCGCTGGGCTTTTATCGCTGCGCGAGAGCACGCCGTTCACGCTTTACGCAACGCCGGCAAGCCACGCGGCGGTCGCCGCCAACGTCATGTTCGGTGCAATGGGTTCAATGACGCGGCGGGCCGTCAATCCGGGCAAAAGATTCATGTTGGCGGGCGGTATCGAGGCAACATTGTTCATGGTGCCGGGCAAGCTGCCGCTCTATCTCGAAGGCGAAGCCCCTAAACTCGATACCGAAAGTGCGGCCAACGTCGGTATCGAATTGGTACGCGAAGGCGCGCGGCTTGTGTTCGTGCCCGGCGCTGCGACAGTGACCGATTCAATGCGCGAGCGTTTCGCGCGCGCCGATGTCATTCTGTTCGACGGTACATTGTTCTCCGATGACGAGATGATCCGCACCGGAACAGGCCAGAAAACCGGCCGCCGCATGGGTCATATGCCAATCGACGGCGAGGGCGGTTCCCTGCGCGCACTCAACGGACTATCGGCGCGGCGTATTTTCGTCCATATCAACAATACCAATCCAATATTGATCGATGGCTCGGCCGAGCGAAGCAAGGTTGAAGGCGCGGGCTGGCATGTGGCTGAAGACGCCATGGAGATCGCGCTGTGAAGCTGCTTTCGCCGGAGGAACTTGAAGGCGCGCTGCGCGACATTGGCGCCAGGCGCTATCACCGCTTGCATCCGTTTCACGGCCTGCTGCACGGCGGAAAATGCACGAAGGGTCAAGTGCAAGCCTGGGCGCTCAATCGTTACTATTATCAGGCGATGATCCCGATCAAGGACGCGAGTTTGATCGCGCGGTGCGAGGATTCCGCTGTGCGCCGCGAATGGCGCTCGCGTCTCGTCGACCACGATGGCGAGCGCGAGGGTGACGGCGGCATCGCGCGCTGGCTCAAGCTCACCGATAGCCTTGGGCTCGAGCGCGACTACGTCACGTCATTGCGCGGGCTGTTGCCGGGTACGCGTTACGCGGTCGAGGCCTATGTGCGCTTCGTGCGCGAGAAGACGTTACTCGAAGCAATCGCGTCGTCGCTCACCGAAATGTTTTCGCCGGGAATCATCAGCGAGCGCATGGCCGGCATGTTGGCGAACTACGATTTCATTACTCGCGAGATATTGAGCTACTTCGACAAGCGCCCGCCGCAAGCCCAGCGCGACGCCGATTTCGCGCTCAATTATGTTAAGCAAAACGCCAGAACGCCGGAGCAGCAGCAGGCGGTGCTCGCGGCACTCGAATTCAAATGCGATGTGTTGTGGGCTATGCTGGATGCGCTCTATCATGCTTACGTGGCGCCCAAACAGGTTCCGCCAGGCGCTTTTGTGCCGAAGAACTGGCGCATGATCCCGAAAAGTGGGAACCG
>DASWAK010000480.1:0-2133 GCA_036391175.1 Pseudolabrys sp. | reverse complement strand
TGACTTTCTTCAATTCGTCATCACGCTTTAAGGTTTATTTGAGGAGCATGATCTCTTCCGCAATCCGGTGTCCACTCTTCGGGATCATGCTCTAGCCCGAATATCTCACACAAATAGGCGCATCGGGGGCGCGAATCAGCGAAAGTTGTTGTGGCGCAACGACTTCACGCTGGTTCGCGGAGTTCCCCGATGCCGACAGAGTGTAGCGCGGAACGCTTTGATTTTGGAACCGTCGAAGGCCGCTCGGTGGAGGCGTCGTTTGATGCCGGATTGGTGACATCGGATGCGGGTGCGTTGCTTTTGGGAGCGACCGATCAAGCGATTGGTCTGATGAGGCGGTTCGCATCGTGCTTTCACGATGAGCGACGACAGGAATGGATCGAGCACGAGGTTTTGACGCTGGTCGGACAGCGGGTGTTTGCGATCGCGCTCGGTTACGAGGACCTCAATGATCACGACGAACTGCGCCATGATCCGATGATGGCGGTTCTGGCCGGCAAGCTCATGGCGTGGCGCGCGGATTGCGCGCCGGTTGCCGGTAAATCGACGTTGAACCGGCTGGAGCTGGGCCGGCTGCAGCCGACGCGCTACCACAAGATCAGCCACAACCCGATGGCGATCCGAGACCTTCTGGTCGACGTGTTCCTGGACGCGCATCAGCGCGCCCCGAGGCAGATCATCCTCGATCTCGATGCGACCGATGATCCGGTTCACGGCGAGCAGGAGGGTCGGTTCTTCCACGGCTACTACGACTGCTACTGCTATTTGCCGCTCTACGTGTTCTGTGGCCGCGATCTTTTGGCCGCCAAGCTGCGGCGGGCCGACCGCGATGCGGCGGATGGTGCGGTCGAGGAGGTGGCGCGCATTGTCGCCCGCATCCGCACCCGCTGGCCGCGCACGCGCATGATGCTGCGCGCCGACTCAGGCTTTGCCCGTGAAGACCTCATGGCCTGGTGCGAGGCCAATGGCGTCGACTTCGTGTTCGGGCTGGCACGCAATGAGCGGCTCGTGGCTGCGATTGAAGCCGAGCTCGAGCGCGCAATCGCAAAGAGCCGGCGGACCGGCAGGCCCGAGCGACAGTTCAAGAGCTTCATGTGGATGACGCGCCACAGCTGGAGCCGCAAGCGCCGGGTCGTGGCCAAGGCCGAGGCGACGCAAGGCGAAGCCAATCCTCGCTTCATTGTCACCTCGCTGGCGTGCACTGCGTGCAAGGCCAAGTACCTTTACGAGAAGATCTACTGCGCCCGCGGCGACATGGAGAACAGGATCAAGGAGTGCCAGCTCGACCTCTTTGCCGATCGCACCTCGGCCGCCACGATGCGGGCCAACCAGCTACGCCTGTGGTTCCACTCGATGGCCTATGTCCTGCTGTGCGCCCTGCGCCGGATTGCTCTGCGCGGCACCGCATTAACCGACGCCACCTGTGGGACCATTCGCCTCAAGCTGCTCAAGATCGGCGCGCTCGTCACCATCAGCGTCCGCCGCATCAGAATCGCAATGCCCTCGGCCTGTCCGGCCGCTCAACACTGGGGCCATGCTGCGGTTCGTCTCGCCGTCGCCGCAAAGGCTCGCGCCTCCCCGAACTGACGACGCGCTGCCGCGGCGCGACCACTGCGCGGCAACAACCACCAAGCCCACGGAGACCTCAAAATACAAAATGGACTTGCCCCGGTTTGGTGGACAGTTGATGGCTTGGGATCAGGATACGCGATCTGACGTCATGCTGTCCTCCTGTTGAAGTCCATTCTTCTGTTCGGTCCCCCTGCGGAGCGATTCTTCCGTCCCGGCCCGCACGATGATGCGGCCGGCGCGCGCAGTGGCGGTCAAGGACGGCCCCGCTTGGGGCCGCCCGAAGGGCTTGTCCTTGACGGCCGCGAGCACGACGGCATGCTGGTGTGCGTCGGTACTGGCAGTGAGGTGCCGCTCAAAATCGATCGGGGAGAGATAACCGATCGATGAATGACGGCGGCGTGGATTGTAAAAGCCCTCGATGAACTCGAATACCGCCATCCGCGCCTCGGCCTGGGTCTTGAACCGGCGTCGCTCGAGAAGCTCGCATTCCAGCGTGGCAAAGAAGCTCTCGCACATGGCATTGTCGTAGGCGTCTCCGACCGAGCCCATCGAGGGGCGCAC
>DASWAK010000479.1:0-4442 GCA_036391175.1 Pseudolabrys sp. | reverse complement strand
CCACGCGGCATGGCTGGATCAGGCTTGCGCCCATTGTCCAATATTCCCCACTGCTGCCTCCCGTAGGAGTCTGGGCCGTGTCTCAGTCCCAGTGAGGCTGGTCATCCTCTCAGACCAGCTACCGATCGTCGCCTTGGTGAGCCGTTACCTCACCAACAAGCTAATCGGACGCGGGCCGTTCCTTCGGCAATAAATCTTTCCCCGTAAGGGCGTATTCGGTATTAGCCCAAGTTTCCCTGAGTTATTCCGAACCGAAGGGCGCGTTCCCACGTGTTACTCTCCCGTCTGCCGCTGACGTATTGCTACGTCCGCTCGACTTGCATGTGTTAGGCCTGCCGCCAGCGTTCGCTCTGAGCCAGGATCAAACTCTCAAGTTGGATGAGAACTCTTCCCGGCTGGTCACGTTTGCGCATGACAACGTTTGGGACGTTGTCAATTTGACGAGGTCCACCCACTGATCGATTGCTCGATCAGCGATGTACCTTAAACGTGTACCGCCGAAGTCTCTTCCAAAGCCGCCATCCGCAAAGAATTGCTTCCCGCACGAAGGCGGCCCGCAAGGACCCCGCCGTCCACGTTTCTCTTTCTTCCGATTCACTTTTCAAACAGCCCGGGAACCAGGCGGTCCCCACCCTCCGATGAACCGAAGAGCCGGCGAAGCCCGTGCATCCGAGAACTATCGGATGCCGTTTCACTGTTCCAGTGAGGAGCTTCAGAGGCGCGCAATCGCGCCGTAAGCGGACGGCGCGCCGATGGCTGTATATAGGCTCCGGCCCCGCGCAATGTCAACCAAAAACGCCCATTTTATTGGTTCATAATAGTATTGCGGGACTTGGGGCCAAAGATATCTACGCTCGCCGGAAAACGGTGCCTTAGACTATATCGCGCCGCACTCAGGCCATATTCCTGCGTCGTGCTTAGGGTCCTTTCGAAGGACGGAATCGCAACGGGGGCCTTCAGCCGCCGTCTATCAGGCCAGTTAATCGGGTTCGGGTGCCGTCGTTGACGGACCATGGATCAACCGGCATCGTGCCGGCCAGTTACGCGGCCTGCCGACAGCATCTGGGGCTAGTTTGGTTGCGGCAAGCCACCTTCGATCCGAGGCGCAGGGGACGGCGAGCTTGGAGCAGACACGGTCGCGCGGCGCAATCCGATTGAGGCAAGCCGACGCCATTGAGCTCGGCAATGAGCCGCCCTTGTCGGTCGACGGGGACTCGAGTGGATTTGTCGATCGTCGCCGCGTTTCGGTGCAATGGTTTGCCGGTACTATTCTGACCGCCCTCTGCGGCGCTGCTCTCATGGGCGGCGCCGTTTTCACATCACTCGACGGGGAAACCAATTTCGCATCGCTGCCCGAACGAGTGGAGGTTGCGCTGCGCGGCGCGCTCGGCGTCGGCGCCGAAAGGGGCACCCACAAAAGTGATCGCCTTCCAACTGCCGAAGAACCGACGTTCGCCCGCCAGGTAATCCGCGTTTCCACCATCAACCGGGTCGGTAACCACGAAGTCGTGCGCGTGCGTCCATTCGTGCGCATCGCCGGCAATCTGTCACTTACTGTTTCCGATCTCTCCACCAATATCCCGCCCTTCAATCCGCAACGTCTGCTAGCCGAATCTACGCCTGGCGGAAACGCAACGGCGGACGATGCCCCGGCCGCTGAACCGGATGCCGAAGTTGCTTTCGTAACGCGTGAAATGGCGCCCATTATGCCGAAACTCAAAATCGCGCTGCTCACGCCTACCGATGAAGTGATAGCGCGTGTTCGCGAGGCCGCGGAATGGAGCGACAAAGCCGCCAATCACTTGCCAGTTGCGGCCAACATCACAGGAATCAAACTCGCTTATGCCGGCGAGGGCAATGTTGATCCCTATGCAGGATTCGAAGCGCGCGTCATCCCGGAAAACATTACGTTACTACCCAAAACCACGACTCAGACGACCGGCGGTAACGCGCTGAACGAAAAGCTGATCATCGCCAAGAAGGGAGAAAGCCTTCCTACCATCCTGCACGATCTCGGCGCCACGCCCACCGACATTAGCACCATCGCGCGCGTACTCGGGCCACGTGGCGTGATTGGCGGTATCAAGGAAGGCCAGAAACTACGGATATTGATGGCGCCAGTTTCGGGCACCCAACAGCTGCAGCCAATCCGTGTGATTATCGCCGGGGATTCGGGGATCGATGCGGTGGTCGCGCTGGCAGACACCGGTAAATATGTCTCGGTCGACGTGAAAAACATCGATACCGAGGTCGCCGAGAATTCCGAGGACAACAACGACGAGAACGACACTTCCGGCGTTCGACTTTATCAAAGCGTCTACGAGACCGCGCTACGCAACCGGATCCCCCGTCCTATCATCGAGGACCTGATCCGCATCTACTCCTACGACGTCGATTTCCAGCGCAAAGTACAGCCGGGCGATTCCTTCGAGGTGCTTTACGCCGGCGAGGAGGAAACGCCAGTCGCCGACAGCCGCAACGAGGTGCTATTCGCAACGCTTACCGTCGGCGGCGATACGAAGAAATTCTATCGCTTTCATTCGCCAGACGATGGGCTGGTCGACTACTACGACGAGACCGGCAAGAGCGCGAAAAAGTTTCTGGTTCGCAAACCTGTGCTCTCCGGTATCATGCGCTCCGGTTTCGGCCTGCGCCGCCATCCGATCCTCGGCTACACCAAAATGCATACCGGCGTTGACTGGGCAACAGATAGCGGCACGCCAATCTATGCCTCAGGTAACGGCACCATCGAGAAAGTTGGCTGGGAATCGGGTTACGGCAAATACATCCGCATTCGCCATACCAACGGTTACGAAACAGCTTACGGCCACATGACCGCCTATGCCCGCGGCATCGAGGAGGGTACACGCGTACGACAAGGACAGGTGATTGGCTTCGTCGGATCGACCGGCCTGTCGACCGGCTCGCACCTTCACTATGAGATATTGGTCAACGGCCGCTTCGTTGATCCGATGCGCATCAAGCTGCCGCGCGGCCGCGTATTGGAAGGCCAAGTGCTGGCGAGTTTCGAAAAGGAGCGCGAGCGCCTCGATGGCATCATGGCGCGCAAGCCCGCGCGCGTAGCATCAAGCGCGCCGACGACGCGATAATCCTCAAACCATTCCCACTACGTGCTTACGCCGCTTGCGCCAGCTTGCCGTTGAATGTCAGCGCCAATTTGCCTCCGGAAACGGAAACTTTTTCGCCGTCCTTGATCGTGCCAGCGAGGATCATCTCGGCAAGCGGGTCCTGCACTGACTTTTGGATCACGCGCTTGAGTGGCCGCGCGCCATAAGCCGGATCCCAACCCTTGTCCGCCAACCAATCTCGCGCGCTCGGGTCGAGCGTCAGCACAATCTTGCGATCGTCGAGAAGCTTCTGCAGCCGCGCGATTTGGATGTCGACGATGCGTCCCATCTCTGCTTTCTTCAGGCGGTGGAATAGAATAATTTCATCGACCCGGTTGAGGAATTCAGGCCGGAATGCTGCGCGCACCACTTCCATCACTTGATCCTTGACCGCATCGCTGTCCTGGCCCTCTGGCTGACTGACCAGAAACTCGGCGCCAAGATTTGATGTCATCACAATGAGAGTGTTGCGGAAGTCGACCGTGTGGCCCTGCCCGTCGGTCAGCCGGCCGTCATCGAGCACCTGAAGGAGGACGTTGAACACGTCGGGGTGCGCCTTCTCGATCTCATCGAACAGAACGACCTGGTAAGGCCGGCGCCGCACGGCCTCGGTGAGGGCACCGCCCTCCTCATACCCGACATAGCCCGGAGGCGCACCGATCAGCCGGGAGACCGCGTGCTTTTCCATGTATTCCGACATGTCGATGCGAATCAGCGCATTTTCGTCGTCGAACAGATATTCGGCCAAAGCTTTGGTCAATTCGGTCTTGCCGACGCCCGTTGGCCCCAAGAACATAAAAGAGCCAATCGGCCGGTGCGGATCCTGCAAGCCGGCACGCGCGCGCCGCACGGCGGTCGACACCGCATGCACTGCGTCCTGCTGGCCAACGACGCGCTTAGCTAGCTCGTCTTCCATACGTAGGAGCTTTTCTTTCTCGCCTTCGAGCATCTTGTCGACGGGCACGCCAGTCCAACGCGAGACGACCTGGGCTACGTGATCGGCGGTTACAGTCTCCTCGACCATTGCACCCTTGGCTTCGGCCGCCTCGATCGACTTTAGCTTTTTCTCGAGCTCGGGAATCCGGCCATAGGCTAATTCACCAGCGCGCTGGAATTCACCTCGGCGCTGCGCGTTGGCAAGCTCGGCACGTAACTGGTCGAGCTCGGTTTTAAGCTTTTGCGCATCGGAGAGCTTCTCCTTTTCCGCTTTCCAGCGGCTGGTGAGATCAGCCGAGCGTTTTTCCAGTCCTTTCAATTCGCCTTCCAGGCGCTTGAGACGATCTTTCGAGCCGGGATCCGATTCTTTTTTCAGCG
>DASWAK010000478.1:0-2198 GCA_036391175.1 Pseudolabrys sp. | reverse complement strand
ACCGATCTCGGTACTGTGCTGGCGCTCGGCATCGTTTTCGCATCTTTCACGATCTGGCTGCTCGCTTTTGCTGCAGCAACTATTGTCGTTGTAGCGGTGCTGCCGAAGGTTGGGCCGTGGTTCTTTGCTTTTGTCGGGCAGCGAGTCAGCGAACCCCAAATAAAATTCCTCTTGCTCATCCTGTTCGCGCTGGGTGGATTTGCCAGCGCGGTCGGCAGTGAGGCAGTGCTGCCGGCTTATCTAATCGGCATGGCCCTCGCGCCCGCATTTCAGCACGATCCGGAATTGCCCCACCGCATGCGGGTGATCGCTTTCGCGGTGCTAACGCCGTTCTACTTCCTCAAGGCTGGATCGCTGGTCGAGGCCAAAGCGCTCATTAGTGGCGCGCTGTTAATCGCGCTTTTCCTCGGGATGAAAATGGTGACCAAGTTCATCGGCATTCTGCCGCTGACGCGCTACTATCGCTTCGAGAACCGCGAGGGCATGTACACCACGTTGCTGATGTCGACCGGGCTGACGTTCGGCTCGATTTCGGCCCTTTATGGTCTAACCCACAATATCATTGATCAGGAGCAATATACCGTCCTGCTAACGTCGGTGATCGGCAGCGCCGTAGTGCCTACTGTGATCGCGCAGAAATGGTTCCTGCCGAAGATCGGCCTCGCCAAGCAGGAGGTGTGATATGTTCAAACACATCGTTATCGCCAATGACGGCTCGGAAGGCGGACTCAGGGCGCTGACGCTCGCTTGCGATCTCGCTAAGTTACACTGTGCCACGCTCCACATGATATCCGTCGAGGAGATCCCGGACGTTCCCGCTTCGATCGATGAAGTCATCGAAATCAAATCCGAGCAAAACCACAAGTTTCACGACGCACTGAGCAAGGCGCGAGCGATCGCGAAGGGGAAAGGGATCAAGCTCGATGCCGAGGTGGTTGCTGGCCACGCCGTGGCGGCCGTAGTCGCTTTCGTCAAATCCAAAAAGGCCGAACTCCTTGTGGTCGGCTTCATGGGTCATTCGGCGCTATTCGAGCGCATCATCGGCGGCACCGCAGACCGGCTCGTACGCCTGGCGCCCTGTCCGGTGCTGGTGGTGAAGTAACGCGTGCGCCGAGCTACTCCATCGCCCTCAAGCCCAGCTTGTCGAGCAGCACCATGTCGCGGTCGCGGCCCGGGTTGGGCGTCGTGAGCAGCTTCGGCCCATAGAAGATCGAGTTGGCGCCCGCCAGAAAGCAAAGGGCCTGCGTTTCCTCGCTCATGTCCTCACGGCCGGCGGAAAGTCGCACGACCGAGGCCGGCATTGTGATGCGGGCAACCGCAATGGTACGCACGAAATCGAGTGGATCGAGCGCCTTGGTGCCTGCGAGCGGTGTGCCCTTCACTTGCACCAGCAGGTTGATCGGCACGCTTTCCGGATGCACCGGCAAACTCGCGAGTGTCGCTATCATGCCGATGCGATCTTCCAGCCCCTCGCCCATGCCGACAATGCCGCCACAGCAGACATGGATGCCGGCGTTGCGCACATGCTTGAGCGTATCGAGTCGGTCCTGATAGGTGCGCGTGGTGATGATCTCGCCGTAGAATTCCGGCGACGTGTCGAGATTGTGGTTGTAATAGTCGAGACCGCAATCCCTCAGCCGCTTCGCCTGATGCGCTTCGAGCATGCCGAGCGTTACGCAGGTCTCCAAACCAAGTGCCTTCACGCCCTCCACCATTTCGCAGACTTTGTCGAGATCGCGATCCTTGGGCGAGCGCCAGGCCGCACCCATGCAGAAACGCGAAGCGCCACTCGCCTTGGCCACGCGCGCTTCGGCGAGCACAGCATCGAGAACCATAATCCTCTCGGCTTTTACGCCGGTGTCGAATTTTGCCGACTGCGGGCAATAGGCGCAGTCCTCGGGACAGCCGCCAGTCTTGATCGACAGCAAAGTGGAAATCTGCACC
Source organism: Pseudolabrys sp. (assembly GCA_036391175.1). Taxonomy (GTDB): domain Bacteria; phylum Pseudomonadota; class Alphaproteobacteria; order Rhizobiales; family Xanthobacteraceae; genus Pseudolabrys. The sequence goes on along the minus strand of DASWAK010000478.1, from coordinate 254 downwards.
TCGGATGGGTCGAAAATATCGCGGTGCACCCGTGCGGCGCAAAACATCAATTCCGGAAACGGCAGTTCGAACAGCGCCCGTACCTCCTCACGGGTCCAGTCGTGGCGAGGCAGGCTGGAAGCCGCGTGTGGCACTGCGTGGTGCAAAATTGACATGCCTGAGACCTCCGAAGCGCCTAGTTGTGGTAGCTTATATCAAACCGAAAAACTGATTGTGCAAGGATTTCATCGCATTGAGCGCCTTCAGACGCCATG
>DASWAK010000477.1:0-15517 GCA_036391175.1 Pseudolabrys sp. | reverse complement strand
GGTCAAGGCCGCAATGGACGGTGGTAGGCATAAAATTTAACGCAATCGCTCGGCAGGAGATTTACATCATGATCAAGGATATAGTTGTCAACCTTGGGCTCGGCGCAAACGATCCGGCCGGCGACTACGCCGTTTCAATAGGAGAGGCCTTCGGAGCTCATGTGCTCGGCGTCGCCGTTTCTTATGAGCCGGTAATCCCCGGTACGGTAATGGGCGGCATTCCGCCGGAAATCATCGAAAGTCAGCGCGCTGAATCGAATAAGAAGGCACGCGCGGCCATTGAACGGTTCGAGCAGGCGGCCCAGCGCGCAGGCATTTCAATGGAGACGCGCACCATAAGCGCCAGCATTTCCGGTGCTGCCGATCAGATTGGCCGTATCGGCCGGCGTTTCGATCTGATCGTCGTTGGCCAGCCGGGGCGCAAGGACTCGCTCCCGGACGAGGTGATCGACGAAGGCGTGCTGTTCGAATCCGGCCGCCCCGTCATTTTCGTGCCATTCATACAGAAAGGTGGCATGAAGCTCGATCGCATTATGGTGTGCTGGGACGGCAGCCGCGCTGCCACCCGCGCAATCGCTGATGCGATACCGCTTCTTAAAAAGGCAAAGCAGGTGGAGATCGTTATCATTTCCGACAAACCGAACAAGAAAGACGAGGTGCCCGGCGCAGATCTTGGCCAGCACCTCGCCCGTCACGGGCTTAAGGTGGACGTCAAGCGGATAACTTCCCCCGACATAGATGTGCCGTCGACCATTCTCTCCTATGCGGCGGATTCCTCTGCCGACATGATCGTGATGGGCGGCTATGGCCACTCGCGCCTGCGCGAGTTCGTGCTTGGTGGCGCCACGCGCGGCCTGCTTGAGTCGATGACGGTGCCGGTGCTGATGTCGCATTGATGTAGTCGTCCCGGGCGCCCGCAAGCAAGACCCGGGACCCATACTCCGCAGTCCCTCGATGAGTTGAGGACTATGGGTCCTGGCCTTCGCGGGGATGACAGTGGAGAGACACTCGTCTTGCTCGAGAGCCACGTCACGTTACGCGACGGAGAAAAGATCCTGATCCGGCCGCTTAAGCTGGAAGACGCGGTGCTTTATCCCGACTTTCTCGCCGAAGTGACGGCGGACGATTTGCGCCTACGCTTCTTCGCTCCGATGCGAGAAGTGAGCCACGAGCTCATCGACAAGCTCATTCACTACGATCCGGAACACGCTATGGCTTTCATCGCCATTACCGAAGCGGACGGCCGCATGCTGGGAGTCGTGCGCTTGCACGACGATCCCGGTGGAGACGGCGGGGAGTTCGCCATTCTTGTGCGCTCACAACTCAAAGGCCACGGACTCGGCTGGCTGATGATGAAGCACATGATCGCCTATGCCCAGGAAAAGGGGCTGGAAACCGTACACGGACAGGTGTTGGCTGAAAACACGACAATGCTGCAGATGTGCACCGAGCTTGGTTTTCATGTCACCGACGACCCTGGCGAACGCGGTGTGAAAGTCGTAACGCTACCGCTTCACAAACTGCCTGCGCTCACGGCTCACTGAGCAACTCGCTCCCGGGCGCCGTGCCGCGTGAGCAACGCGAACGGTGCGCTGCAGACCCGGAATCATTGTGAATGCTGACTTTTATGCGGCAAAAGTTATGGCAGCACGCACTGCGCGACGAGGCCGCGTGCGCGCGCATCGACGACACCAAGTGCGCGCAATGCCAGCAGCGTCACTGTTTGCACAGCCTCGCGCGCACTGCCAGCCAATGGCGCCAGCGGTCCGACCAGCCCTTCCAATAGGGCGCCGATCACAGCCGGCGCAGCGACCCGAGCGTCTTGATCGGGCAAATGGCCGCCCGCGACTGCGGTGCCGATACGCTTTTCCAGTTCGGCGGCGAGCGCCCTGCGAAAATTAAGACGCAAGGCGTCGATGTCGGCGTCGACCGGCTCGGCCATCACCGCCCAGGCAAGCCGCCGCTCCTGTAATGCACGCGCAGCGAAGGTAGCTATGCAGGCGGCAAGCGCCGATAGCGGACCGGGTGCGGCGTCGGCGGCGGCACGTATTGCGGCGAGCTCGCGCTCGGCCGTAGCAGCGATCACGTCGGCCACAAGATCATTCTTGGACGGAAAGTAACGATAGACGGTGCCGGCAGCGATGTCAGCCCGTTGCGCTACAGCCGCGATCTGCACCGCGCCCATGCCTTCTTCACCGGCGATCGATCGCGCCGCGTCGAGGATTGTCTGCTCACGCTCAGCGAGCCGGCGAACCACATTCTCCGTGCGGCGATAAGCCATAAGAATGAGTGAACGATGATTCATGGTAGGGTGGCAAGGCCGCAAAGTATCGCCGCTCGTCCCCGCGAAAGCGGGGACCTCGACGGGTAGTGCAGGTTGAAGGATTGGATACCCGCTAGCGCGGGCATAAGCGAAGATCATCCGGCGTCCCGCTTTCGCGGCTACATCAACTAGATTTACCCCCACCCGCGAGCGACTTCTCCCGAATCCCGGCAAGCGTTGCGCTCGGAGTGATCGCCTCCGGATCGATCTTGAGATGGATAATCGACGGCTTGCCGGAGGCGCGCGCTGCGGCGAATGCGGCCGGGAAGTCGGCGCTTTTCTCCACTACCGCGCCATAGCCGCCAAACGCCAGCGCATAAGCAACAAAATCGGGATTTCGCAAATCGGTCGCGATCACGCGACCGGGGTAGTCGCGCTCCTGATGCATGCGAATGGTACCGTAGATACCGTTGTCGGCTACCAGCACGATCACGGGCAGCTCGTACTGCACGGCGGTCGCAAAATCCTGCCCCGTCATCAGGAAGTCGCCGTCGCCCGAAACGCAGACCACGATGCGGTCGCGGTATAGCGTCTGCATCGCCAGCGCGGCGGGCAAACCATACCCCATGGAGCCTGAGGTGGCGCCGACAAGCCCACCGAACTTGCGCACGCGATAGAAGCGATGGACCCAGCCGGAGAAATTGCCGGCACCTTGCGTGATGATCGCGTCTGCCGGCAGATTGTCGCGCAGCCAAATCATGATCTCACCGAGATTGACCGCGCCCGGCACAGCTGTCGCTTTCTCGCCCCAGGCGAGATAATCGGCATGCGCGGCGTCACTCTCGCCACGCCAAGCGATCTCCTTCGGCGGCTGCAAATCTTCCAGCACCGCGCAGAATGCAGTCGGCGCCGCATTGATGGCGAGCTGCGAGTGATAAACGCGGCCAAGTTCCTCGGCGCCAGGGTGCACGTGCACCAATTTCGTTTGCGGCTCGGGGATATCGAAAACGCTGTAGCTTTGCGATGGCATTTCGCCGAAGCGCCCACCGATGAGCAGCACCAGATCGGCGCCTTTCACTCGCGCGAGCAGTTTCGGATTCGGACCAATGCCAAAATCACCCGCGTAACAGCGATGCGTTGCGTCAAACAAATGCCCGCGTCGGAAGGTCGTGGCGACGGGAAACGCAAAGCGTTCGGCAAAACGCATCAATGCGGCGCTCGCCTGCTCCGTCCAGCGGCTGCCGCCGACCAGTGCAACCGGACGCTTCGCGGCCCAAAGAAGTTTTTGCAGCCGGTCCATATCACTCGAGCCCGGCCAGATTTCCACGGGTTCGAAGGTGGTGGCATCCGGCACTGGCACGCGCTCACGCAGCATATCTTCGGGCAGTGCGATCACCACCGGGCCCGGACGCCCGTTACAGGCAGTGTGAAAAGCGCGTGAGACAATTTCCGGGATGCGCGAAGGGTCATCGATTTCCGTCGCCCACTTCACCATGGTGCCAAACACCGCGCGGTAGTCGAGCTCCTGGAACGCCTCGCGCTCGCGCATTTCGCGGCCAACCTGGCCGACGAACACAATCATAGGCGAGGAGTCCTGGCGTGCGATATGGATGCCGGCCGACGCATTGGTGGCGCCGGGTCCACGCGTGACGAAACAGATGCCAGGTCGGTCGGTTATTTTGCCTACCGCCTCCGCCATGATGGCGGCAGTGCTTTCGTGACGGCAGACGGTGAGCTTGATGTCGCTGCCATAGAAAGCATCGAGCGCAGCAAGATAACTTTCGCCGGGCACGCAAAAAACGTGACGCACTCCGTGGATCGACAACTGGTCGATCAGGATCTCGCCGCCAGTGCGTACGTTGTCCTTGCCACGCATCGAGGTTACTTTACGATCTTTGCCGGCGGAATTTTTGGCGAGAATGGAGCCGGTGTCATCAACCAGTTGGCCTGCTCAATGACATTGCCGGCTTTGGCGTTCTCCGACAGGAAATGCTTCCAGTCCGGATCCTGCATCATTTTAGCGCGTTTTTGCTCGCGGTCGGCCGCGCTCTCATAAATCCAGCCGTGCACCAGCGTGTTGAGCTGGCCGCTTTCACTAACGAGATAATAGTGCGGCTCACCCATGTAGCGGAGCTGCACCGGATAGGCGAGCTTGCCGTAAAGATCGAGTTGCGCTGGTACCCTGCCCGGAAGAATCCGATAAGTCCGATGGTCGATGAGCACTTAGCTCCTCCCTTGAAAAATGCCGCCTAAACCGGCGGTCAGGCGCGCACTCTTCCGGCAAGGAACGTGCCGGTCAATAGGATCGATTCGTACTCAGGATGTCATCGCGTGAACTCGATCAGGTCGCAGGCTCGACCGTCGCGACCCGATAGGTATGCATCTCTCCGTCTTCGTCGCGGATTGAAACATATTCGCCGGGACTGAAAACGTGCGTGCCGAAGCGGTACCCACTTTCGTCGTCATATTCCGCGGTCTGGTCGTAGTCGAAAATCCAGCGCCCGTGCTCGGGGCCGCCCGGTTTATGCACCAGGAAGCCATGCTCATCCTCCTGACCTTCCGAAAACCGTCGCACGCGGCAATGATCGCGATGCTGTTTCCATAGCGCGACGTCGATATGATTCTTGCCGTCGAGCGGAGCGACAAATTCGTAGCCGTGCCGCGAGGACCCTTGGGGGAACTCCTTGGAACGGGCGAGATTGAGCCTGATGCGCTTGAACGTGTGCGGCAGGGTCGTCACGGTGGTCTCCTTGATCTCTATAATGGTGATTATCATGCCGCAGTCCGGCAAGGACATATTGATCTGGATCAGCCCGAAATTCCCGGCCATTGCGACTATAGCGTGAGCATAATGGGCGCGGCGCGATCATGACAGAGGCCTCGCAGCAGCCGGTGATCGACTTTTTGGACGATCCCACTAATCATGGTGGCGCGCCGGTCAAGCGTATCGACACCCACGCTGCGTTGGTTTTTCTGGCCGGAGAGCGCGCGCTCAAGATCAAACGCGCGGTGCGCTTTCCGTTCCTCGATTTTTCCACACTCGCAAAGCGCAAAACGGCCTGCGAAGCCGAGATTGCGGTTAACCGCGCTTTCGCCCCGTCGATCTACCGCGGCGAGGTGCCAATCACGCGCGAGCCAAATGGCCTGCTTGCGATTGGCGGAAAAGGTGAACCGGTGGAATGGGCCGTCGATATGCGGCGCTTCGATGAGAGCCAGACGCTCGATAACCTCGCCGAGACTGGCCGAATCGACGAGGCGCTCGCGGATGCGCTTGGGCGCGCCGTGGCCGCGGCGCACCGGATGGCACGGACGGTTGCGGACGCGCAGTTCGCAGAAACGCTTGTCAAAATTATTGCTCAAAACGAGGCGGAGCTCGCATCCGAACCGGATTTATTTTCGTTGCAGGAGCTGCGGCTCCTGGCCGCCGCAACGTGTGACGCGTTCAAACGCGTCAGACCATTGCTGCAGGCGCGCGAGCGCGCCGGCTTGGTGCGGCGATGTCACGGCGATCTGCATCTCGGCAATATTGTTCTCATCAACGGCAAACCGGTCCTGTTCGACGCTATCGAATTCGATGACCGCATTGCCACCGTCGACGTTTTCTACGATCTCGCCTTTTTGCTGATGGACCTGATCGAGCGCGGACTTCATCGAGCCGCAAACATTGTGTTCAATCGCTATTTGACCGACACGCAGCGCATTCAAGATCTCGACGCCCTTGCCGCGCTGCCGCTGTTCATGTCGGTACGCGCAGCGATCCGCGCCAAGGTCACCGCAGCTCGGCGCAGACACAACGGATCGCGCGCCGAGCTTGCACGCAACGCGCGCGACTATGTCGCGCTGGCACAAAAATTGTTGATGCCGACCAAGCCGCAACTGATCGCCATCGGCGGGCTCTCTGGCACCGGAAAATCGTTGCTCGCGCGTGCATTGGCACCTGACCTCCCTCCATCGCCGGGAGCGGTCGTGTTGCGCAGCGACGTCGAGCGCAAGGCGTTGTTTGGCGCCGGCGAGACCGAACGATTGCCAGAGATGGCTTATGCAGCAGACGCCACAGTCAAAGTCTACGCCACGCTTGTGGAAAAAGCGCGGCGCGTCACTGCCGCCGGCCATTCTGCCATTGTGGACGCGGTCTTTGCACAACCGAGCGAGCGGGACGCCATCGCAAAAGCCGTAGGCAGTGCTGGGTTCCAGGGCCTATTCCTCACCGCCAATCTCGAGACCCGCCTCACCCGCGTCGGCGGCCGTACCGACGATGCTTCAGACGCCGACACTATCGTTGCGCGCAAGCAGGAAGAATTCGACCTCGGCCGCATCAATTGGGTTAAGGTCGATGCCTCCGGTACGCCGGAAGAAACGCTCATCCGCGCCGAGGCGATGCTTGGCCGCAAATGAGCGAGATATGCAGTGCACGCCCTGCTGTTCCGCCGCTCAATCCGTGGCATTCCTTGGGAAAGCAATGCATAGCTTGAGCGAAGACGCCCGCTTTGCCGGTTCCCGACGATGACTGCCGCGAAAACCCGACACTACCTTGCCCTGCGGCTGGCAGCCGGGCTCGCCGGCTATTGCGCCTTCATCAATCTCTATTCGCCGCAGTCAATCTTGCCCTTGTTGTCGGAAGAGTTCGGCGTGGGCGCGGCCAAGATTTCCACCATCATCACAGTGAGCACCCTGGCGGTGGCGCTGACCGCGCCTTTCACCGGGACGGTTGCCGATGTGCTGGGCCGCAAACGCGTGATCGTCGCAGCGATGTTTGTGATGGTCATTCCGACCGTGATGGTTGGCCTCTCGAGCAATCTATCGGCGCTCATCTTCTGGCGCGCCGTGCAGGGCCTGGTACTGCCGCCGATTTTCGCGGTCACGGTTGCCTATATTGGCGATGAATTGCCTCATCAGGAGGCAACCACCGTAGCCGGGATCTATTCGTCTGGCTCAAGCCTCGGCGGCTTCAGCGGCAGGTTGTTCACCGGCCTGCTTGCCGACTTGATCAGCTGGCGTGCGGGCTTTATGGCGCTCGCAGCAATTACTTTTGCCGGCGCAATCGCGGTCGCGCTTCTTTTGCCGCATGAGCGCAAGTTCGTGCGCTCGGAGGGCTTGCGCGCCTCGGGGAAGCAGATGCTCGCCCATCTGCGCGACGGGCAGCTGATAGCGACTTACGCCGTCGGCTTCGGCGTGCTGTTTAATTTCATCGCAACCTTCACCTATGTAAGTTTTTATCTGGCGGCGGCGCCCTACAATCTTTCGGCGAGCTGGCTCGGCGCGATCTTCCTCGTCTATCTCACCGGTTCCGTGCTCACGCCCTGGACGGGCTGGGCAGTCGGGCGGTTCGGGCGACGGCGTTTCATGGTGCGAGTAATTGCCGTCTGGGCCGTTGGGATCGCGCTGACGCTCGTCCCTTCGCTGCCAATGATCATTGCGGGTCTCGCGGTTTGCGCCGGCTGCGGCCTGATCTGCCAGGCGGTGTCGACCGGGTATGTCGCCGTCACCGCCAAGGCCGGGCGCTCCTCGGCGGTCGGGCTCTATGTCACGTCCTTCTATGTTGGTGGCAGCTTTGGAGCTGCACTTGGCGGCCTCGCCTGGACCTTCGGCGGTTGGCCAGCCTGCGTTGCACTGGTGGCGCTGATGCTAGTTATCCTTGCCGCCATCGTGTTCTTCGGCTGGGCGCGTCGCGTGCCGGCTGCCGCCAGCATGCCGCCAATCGAACCGCCCTGATCAGCAGCGCGTTTCGGCCCATACCGGTTTGCGCGCCACAAGCAGCGGACCATAAAGCAGCACGAATAGCGTGAACCCGACAATCCACGCGAGGCCGGCGAATTCAAGTAGTTCGATCGATCCGACAAAGGCCGCGACGATCCGAGCCAGCGCCGCGACTAGCACGGTTACGTAGATGCCTTGCGTTGCGCGTCCGGCTTGCAATGGCTGGCCAGTATGGCCAAGCGTTGCCCGTGTCATAACCGCCAACGTCATGAGGCCAATGGCGCCCGCCGTCCAGGCATGCACGCCGGCGCTCGGCGGGACGGCGCTCAGAAACGCCGATGCACCCATCAGTAAAAATCCCAGTGGCACAAAGGCGTAACCAACATGCAGCACCAGCACCAGTCGGTCGGCGAGCGTGCGGTCACCGGCCCAGCGCGCGAGCCGCGCGCACTGCAAGCATCCGCCAATCAGCAGCAGCGCCCCTGTGATGGGATGCGCCGGTGCACCAATCCAAGCAAGTAACGCAAACGCACTTGTCGCGATCGTCACCAAGTCGAAACGCGAGAATGGCACCGGCCGCCGGCCAGGTTTGTTGCGTGCGAGCCAGTTGCTGGTGAAGCTCGGCACAATACGGCCGCCGATCAAAGAGATCAGCAGTATGACTGCCGCAATGCCTACGCGGTTGCCGTAGTCGGCCGAACCTTTGAAGAATACCTCAATATGGAAGACAATGTTGCCGAGGATGAGCACACCGAGAATGGCCAGAACGCGCAAATTTCGCCAATTCTTTCCTGCGACAATTTCGCGCGACGCAACAGTTGCAAGCGTGATCAGAAAGCTCACGTCGATCAGGGCCGCCGCAACGCCGCCCATCTTCGCCGAACACAGGACGGCGGCGCGGCCGGCGAGCCACAGCAGTGCGAGGCCCGCGAGCGGCCAGCCACTCACAGGCAGGCGGCCTGTCCAGTTCGGGATGGCGGTGAGCAGGAAGCCTGCAACCGCTGCAGCGACATAGCCATAGAGCATCTCGTGGATGTGCCAATCGAGCGGACTGAAATAGGTCGGCAACGCGAGCGCACCCATGTATTGCGGCAGCCAGAAGAGAATGCCGAACGCCGCCCAAACACCGGCAGCCAGAAAGAACGGGCGGAAGCCGTAGGCAAACAATGCCGGGCCGGCATAGTCGCGGCGGCGTTGCAGGGCGGCGGGCATCGACATCAGCGATCCTTTAAACTGGTAGCTTGCTCTTTTGCACCTGCCGTCGGTGCGGCGAATTGATCTGGATCATGACGGCGGCACATCGCCGCTCTGGCTCAGGCGACCCACACTCGGATGCCAGAGCGGCGCGTAGCCGCGCGCCAGGACAGAAAGGATCGACGGCGGCGTGAGCGCGTCCACCTCAATGCCGCGTGGGCGTCGTTTCGCTTTCGAGTAGCCTGCGGGCGCCCACTGCAAGAGTTGCTTGCCTCGCACGGCGAATGCTTTGCCGTGGAGCACGATCATCGCGCCATCCGGCAGTCTGTCGAGCTTTCGCCGGTGTGTTCGCTTGGCTTTGCCGTCCAGTCGTTCGGCATGAAGGGTTCTATCTACCCACGCTGCCGACGCGCGCTTTTTCTTGCCCGAGAATAATACCGCAAATCGTTCCGCATCTTTACGCCGGCACTCGAAGCACGGCCGGTGCCCGGCGGCGAGCGCCGTGATCTCGTCGAGAAAGAATAATTCGGTGTAGCCGTCGCTCCAAACGTTCCGATGGCGGTTGTTGAATTTGAACTTGCAGCAAATCCACGCCCGCGTGACCCAGCGCCGGTTAGTGAGCTTGCGCCGCGCATCATGGAGGCGTCCGCCCCGATTGCCCATCCATGTTCCGCGGGCGGGCGACGCGAATATTTCGCCGAAGGGAGAGACGCGATTTTGCAGTGGCATTGGACGCCAAACGCAAGGCGGTAGGACTCGGCCCCGCCACCCTACCTTGGCAATAACGTTTTCGTCAGGTCACCCGGCGCGGCTGCGTGATCAGTGCCGGCATGGCGTAGCGGCGCAAGGTTTCGGCCGCGGCAAGACCGAACAACAGCTTCGAGATCAAGCTCGCCGAATAGGGCACGAGATTGACGAACGTGGGACTCACCGCCGGTAGCACGACGAGGAAATTCATCGCCCACACTGCGGCCAGCGCCACGAGCGACAGGGCGTAAAAGCTTGCGACCGAGCTTCTCAACTCGACGACCCTTTGCGAAAGGCCGGTCAGCGCGACACCAAGCAGAACCGCGAGCGCCATATGCACCGAAATTCCGGTCATAACAGGCACGGACGGCAGCAGCACGCTCATGCCGACGGCTGTGGTTACGCCACGCGCCAGCAGCGTAGCATCGCCTCCCGTCGCTGCCGAATAGATTGAAACCCAGATCATCTCGGCCAATCCGCCTGCCGCCCCGGCAAGCACGCCATATCGGAACACGTCGCGTCCGGAAAGCCTTCCAGTCGTCATGGCACCGCTCCCTTGAAAACAAAATGGCCAGTGCCATTCAATCCCAAGACGCGCGTTGATCAAAGTCAAAAAGCCAACGCGCGCCCATATGGGACGTGCTGGCTTCAATATTTCAGATTTCAGCCCTGCGGCTGCGGAGCAACTTCGCCTGTCGGCGGCTCGGGCCGCGGGCGCGGCTTCCCGGCCGGCGGCACCGCGGAGGAGCGCGGTGTGGTCGGCTCGATCACTGACTCGCGCACGGGGCGCTTGCCCGCGAGCAGGTCGGTGATTTCATCGCCGGTCAGCGTCTCGAACTCGAGCAGGCCTTTGGCCAGAACTTCGAGATCGGAGCGTTTCTCGGTTAGAATCTGTGTCGCCTCGGCATAACCTGCTTCCACCAGCCGGCGGATCTCGCCGTCGATTTTGCGCGAGGTTTCTTCCGAAATGTTCTGCTGGCGCGACACCTGATAGCCGAGGAAGACCTCGTCCTGATTCTCGCCGTAAGCAACCGTGCCGAGCTCGTCAGACAAGCCCCAGCGCGTCACCATCATGCGCGCAAGCTTGGTGGCTTGCTCAATATCGGAGGCAGCACCAGAGGTCACTTTCTCCTTGCCGAACACCATTTCCTCGGCGACCCGTCCGCCCATCATGATGGCAAGGCGCGAGGTCATCTGCTCGCGGCTCATCGATAGCTTGTCGCGTTCCGGCAATTGCATGACCATGCCGAGCGCGCGGCCGCGCGGGATGATGGTGGCCTTATGCACTGGATCGGTGGCTATGACATTGAGCGCGACAATGGCGTGACCGCCCTCGTGATAGGCAGTCAGCATCTTTTCTTCGTCGGTCATCACGAGCGATTTGCGCTCGGCGCCCATCATCACCTTGTCCTTGGCATCCTCGAACTCGGACTGGGTTACCATGCGTTTGTTGCGCCGCGCCGCCATCAACGCGGCTTCGTTGACGAGGTTCGCAAGGTCGGCGCCGGAGAAACCGGGCGTGCCGCGCGCGGTGGTCTTTAAGTTCACGTCGGGCGCCAACGGCACTTTCTTGACGTGAACCTTCAAGATGTTTTCGCGGCCCACCACATCGGGATTCGGCACCACGACCTGCCGGTCGAAACGACCGGGTCGTAGCAGCGCCGGATCGAGCACGTCGGGCCGGTTGGTGGCTGCAATAAGAATGATGCCTTCGTTGGCTTCGAAGCCGTCCATCTCGACCAGCAACTGGTTGAGCGTTTGCTCGCGTTCATCATTACCACCGCCGAGGCCAGCGCCGCGATGGCGGCCGACTGCGTCGATTTCGTCGATAAAGATGATGCAAGGCGCGTTCTTCTTGGCTTGCTCGAACATGTCGCGCACGCGGCTCGCGCCGACGCCGACGAACATCTCGACAAAGTCGGATCCGGAGATAGTGAAGAATGGCACATTAGCTTCACCGGCGACCGCGCGCGCGATCAAGGTCTTGCCGGTACCGGGCGGGCCGACCAGCAAAACGCCGCGCGGAATGCGTCCGCCGAGGCGCTGGAATTTACCGGGGTCGCGCAGAAATTCGACGATCTCCTGCAAATCTTGCTTGGCCTCATCGACGCCTGCGACGTCTTCAAACGTGACGCGGCCATGTGCTTCGGCCAAGAGTTTCGCACGTGACTTGCCGAAGCCGAGCGCCTTACCGCCGGCGCCCTGCATCTGGCGCGACAGGAAGATCCACACGCCGATCAGCGCGATGAACGGCAGCCACGATACCAGCAGCGAGACAAACCACGGGACATTGTCCTGTGGCGGCCGCGCGGTGATCGCCACGCCCTTGGAATAAAGCTTCTGCACCAGACCAGGATCGTTCGGCGCATAGGTCTGGAAGCTGGTGCCGTTCGCGAAGGTGCCGTGGATGTCGGGGCCCTGGATCACCACGTCGCGTACGCGGCCCTGGTCGACCTCGGTCAACAGTTGCGAAAACGAGATGTCTTGCGCGGTCGTGCGCTGGCCCGGGTTCTGGAACAGCGTGAATAGCGCCAGCAGCAACAGGACAATGATCACCCAGAGGGCGAAATTGCGGAGATTAGCGTTCATCAGGCGTCCTGACCCTGCCGCGCATGAGCCCCGCGGCCTGTATTCTATGCATTAATTTCGTGGCGACTTCACGTCGGACCTGTTCACCAATGTAGGCAGCGCCAGCTCCCAAGAAAAGCCCTCGAATCTTAATATTCTAGCGCGTTTTCGCATGGCTCGCGCGGCCGCGTCCGCGCTTGGTTAAGAGGTTGCGACCACGCGGGGGCGCCCTTTCGACAATGAGTTGATGACCCTTCAGCGTCACAACCGCGCCGGCCAGCGTGCCTCGAAAGGGCCCATCACCGTTATTTTGAGCAGCATCGAGAGCGGATTTGAGTGCCTCGAGCTTGCCCAGCTCCACCGGGCCCTCATCGCCCGCCTTGGCCACTGCACGGCCGAGCAGCCGGAGCGCGATTTCGGCGGGCAACTCGGCAAAGCGGCGCGCCTCGACAGCGAGCGCGCTCGCGGCCGGCAACTCCACGACCAGCTCCGCCATCGCCTGGTCGACCATTTTCTCGAGTGCAACATCCGCCCGCTTGAGTCGACGCGCGAGTTGCGCCAAGCGTTGGGCGTCGAGGCCCTCGTCCGCGAGTGCGCTCATCACACCCCGAAGCCGCGCACGAGTGAAACGCGGATCACGATTGGAGGGATCGTCGGCATACGGAATTTTCGCTGCGCGCAGCGTCGCAATCAGACGTTCTTTCGGAATATCGAGTAGCGGTCGCACGAGCATGATCGCGCTATCTCCACTCAAAGGTAGTGCCGACAATCGCATCATCGCACCCAAACCAGTGATGCCGCTGCCGCGAGTCATACGGATCAATACCGTCTCGGCCTGATCATCGAGCGTGTGCGCAGTGAGAACGTGCGCTGCCCGGGACCTCCGGGCAGCGTCGCCGAGCAAGCGGTAACGCGCCATGCGCGCTGCTTCCTGCAAACCAGTCGATGGTTTGCTTCCAGTCCAGCGCAGCGTGCGGTGTGTGATTTTGAGCTTGCGCGCGAGGCGCGCAACAGCTGCGGCCTCGCGTTTGGATTCCTTGCGCAAGCCGTGGTCGACGGTGACGGCGATCAACTTCGGTTTCATTTTGAGCGCGTCACGCCAACGCGCAGCCAATACCATCAGTGCAGTCGAATCCGGTCCGCCGGAGACGGCGAGCATCAGAACGGGAAATGCCTGCAACCCGGAAAAGAGCGTCTTCGCTTCCGACGGTGAGATAGCCGGTGATTTCTGCGTAGGCATGATCGCTATCAAAAGCCGGTCCAACACTCGGATCAAGGCCGAGGCCGGCTCATAGCCTAGCAGTGCGCGCGCTTCTGCTCCTGCTCAACGCCGCGCTTCACGCCGGCCGAGGCGCGCGGATATTTGCGTCCGATCTCGGCAAGCGTGGCACAAGCGGCTTCCTTCTGGTTCATCGCAGTGAGCGACTGGCCGAGGCGGAGCAAGGCGTCAAGCGCCTTGCCGGCACGTTCGAACTTGGTCGAGACCCCGAGAAAGGATTCCGCAGCATCGCGGTAGCGCTGTTGCTGGAACAGGCTTTCGCCAAGCCAATATTGTGCCTCCGGCACCAGACGCTCGTTTGGATATTTCTTGAGGAAATCACGGAGTGCCTGCTCGGCCAATGAATAGTCCTTATGCAGCACGTAGCCATAGGCCATATCGTATTCGTCTTGCGGCGAAGCCGACGGGGGTAGCGTCGCAAGTTGCGCGCCCGCTGGAGCGGTGGGAACCGCGTTGCGCACTTGCGGCGGCGGAGTTGCCATCTGCGGTGTCGGCTCCGGAGTGGCGCTGGCCGATGCGACCGCCGGCGGCGGGGCAGCCATTTGCCGCGGCGCCGGGTCGTTGCCGGCAAGCGTCGACAAATCGAGCGGCGCGCCTGCGGCGCGCCCGCCAGGAGCGCCGACCGGCGATCCACCGTCTTGCGTCTGTTCAGGCGCGGCGATCACCGCTTGATTGCCCAGCGTTCGCGGCGCACCTGGGGCATTCGGATTCTGCGCAGGATCAAATACGTCAGAGCGCCTTCCCGGATTCAACATTGGCGGCGGCGCGTTCCCCGGACCAATTGGCGCGGCCTGCGGTGCCGGCGCAGCCCCGCCTCTCGAACCCAATTGTTGGAAGCGATACTCGGTATCATCCTGCATGCGCTTGAGCTGCATCTCGAGCTGCTGATTGCGATACTGAAGCTGCTCGAGGGTGCCGGTGAGCTGGCGCAGGGCGTTTTCCATGCGGTCGAGCCGGACGGAAAGGTCGCCGGGATCGGATTGCGCAATCATGCCCGACGGCGCTGGTTCACCTGACTGGCGCGACTGTACGGGCTCGCCGCGGCTAAACAGATTGTCGAGAAAATTGCCGGACGCGCGCTGTTCTTGTGCCAGCGCGGAACTGGCCAGAAACAACACCGACAGCGCGGCTAGCGCGGCGGTGCAGGAAGATGGTCGTGAACGGGTCATGTTTTTTTGAGACCGGCAGCGGCCGTTTGCCCAATGAGGGTAACATAAGGCCCGCTGCGTCGAAATTGTGACTATATCGGCCGAGTGAGACCTCTGACCCGTCATTCTGAGGTGCGCGCCGAAGCGCGGCTCGAAGAGTGAACGGCTGAGGCTGTCGCCGTTCGAGGCTCGGCGCTACGCGCCGAGCACCTCAGGGTGACGGATCAACGGTTAGAGTATGGGCCTTTACGAACTCACGCCCAGCACAGTGACTGCACGACGGTTCTGCGACCAGCAAGAGATGTCATTGCAGACCGCGACCGGACGCTCCTTGCCGTACGAGATCGTCCGCATACGCTGTCCCTGTATGCCGCGCGAGATCAGATAGTCACGCACCGCCTGCGCGCGGCGTGCACCCAGCGCAATATTGTACTCGCGCGTGCCGCGCTCGTCGGCATGACCTTCGATGGTGAACTGGCTGTACTGGCTATAGGTCGTCAGCCATTGCGCTTGCTTGTCGAGTGTCGCGCGCGACTGCGTCGTGAGTTCCGACGAGTCGGTTTCAAAGAACACTCGGTCGCCGACATTGACTACAAAGTCCTGCTGGCTACCGGGCGTCGC
>DASWAK010000476.1:0-2110 GCA_036391175.1 Pseudolabrys sp. | reverse complement strand
CGCTGGTCACGACCATGTAATCGCCTATCGAAGATTTGCCGGTGAGATCGATGACGACGCTGTCCTCGGCTTTCATGTCTTCAAGACGCGCAAGGACAGTGCTGAGCGTCTCCTTGGCAGTTGGGTGCCGGGAGACGGATTCGGGCGTACGACGCGGCGCCCGAGAGAGTGCAGATTTATTCAGGGGTCCTGATCCTTTCGATGCGTTGCACTCACCCCGGTCCGAACCGGGGGTCTCGACTAACGTAACTATCTCGTTCGCTTCTTTCTACCCCGGCGCCTATGGGCCTTGGCTGCAAATTTTCGCTTCGGGGCCTTGGTTCCACGTTTCTTACCGCTCGTTTTCGCGCTTTTGGATTTGCTTGCGCTTTTGGCCTTGCGGTGCGTACGGCCGGAGGTTCCCCGCCGGGTGCGTAAGGCGCGCAGAGCAGTTGAGGACAATGGCGATTTGAGGCCGTGCAGAAAGGCCCACACCGGTGCCTTTCGGTCCGGCAGGGAGGCCGCGGCGTATTCCGGAATGCGGACGCGGGCAAGTACATTGCCCGCGGGACTGGCGGCAGCGTAAAGACTTGGACCGAGGCGGTCGATTACGACGATAGGCACCAGCTCTACTATTTTGCGCCACTTCTGCCAGCGATGAAAACTCCGCAAATTATCCGCGCCCATGATCCAGACGAATCGGACTCCCGGGCAGCGGGTCAGCAACCAAGATATCGTATCGTAAGTGTATCTCGTCTTAATGACAGCTTCGAGACCCGTAACGTCGATGCGCGGATGATGAGTGAGCGCATGCGCGGCAGCGATCCGCTTGGGCAACGGTGCAAGATCGCTGGTGTTTTTAAGCGGATTCCCGGGGGTCACCAACCACCAGACACGGTCGAGCCTCAGTCGCTTGAGCGCGAGCAGGGTTGCCGCGAGATGCGCCTGGTGAGGCGGGTCGAAGGTTCCGCCAAACAGGCCGATCCTCATGCCGGGCGCGTGCGGAGGCAGGAGGCGCTCGGGAATGGCGGGTTTCTTCGAACTCACGGCCGGGTCTGACCGCTCCCGTGGATGCGGTATTTGAAGGTGGTGAGCTGCTCGACTCCTACGGGTCCGCGAGCGTGCAGGCGTCCCGTGGCGATGCCGATCTCTGCGCCGAAACCGAATTCGCCTCCGTCGGCAAATTGGGTCGAAGCATTGTGCAATACGATTGCGGAATCCACCTCACGCAGGAACTCTTCGGCGGCTGTCTGGTCGTCCGTGATGATTGCGTCGGTATGATGTGATCCGTAGCGCTCGATATGCTCGATTGCGGCGGAGATGTTGTCCACGACTTTGACGGCAATAATCGCATCGAGATATTCGGTGCCCCAGTCCTGTTCGGTGGCCGCTTTAACACGCTTGTCCACGGCTAGTGTCGACTGGTCACCGCGGATTTCGCAGCCCGCCGCCATCAGCATCTCGACCAGCGGCTTGAGGTGCGTAGCCGCACAGCCGCGATCGATTAGCAAAGTTTCGGCCGCGCCGCAGACGCCGGTGCGCCGCATTTTGGCGTTTAGAACAATTTTTTTGGCCATATCGAGCGACGCCGCCCGGTGGACGAAGACGTGACAAACGCCTTCGAGGTGCGCAAATACCGGCACGCGGGCCTCCGCTTGAACCCGCGCCACCAGACTTTTGCCGCCTCGCGGCACGATGACGTCGATATTGCCATCGAGCCCTGCCAGCATTTGGCCGACGGCGGCGCGGTCGCGGGTCGGCACGAGCTGGACGGAGGCCTCCGGCAAGGCGGCGGCGCGCAGGCCTTCGGTCATCGCCGCAAGAATAGCGCGGCTCGAGCGCAGACTATCCGAGCCGCCGCGCAGGATCGCCGCGTTCCCGGCTTTCAGGCAGAGCACGCCCGCGTCGGCGGTAACGTTGGGCCGGCTTTCATAGACGATGCCAATGACGCCGAGTGGTACCCGGACACGCTCGATTCGCATCCCGTTGGGACGGGTCCAGGATTCCGTAACGGCCCCAATAGGATCCTTGAGCGCCCTGACCACATCGATGCCTTCTGCAACGGCTTCCACGCGCGCTGCATCAAGCGCGAGCCGGTCGAGAAATGCTCCCGTGATCCCGGCGGTGCGCG
>DASWAK010000475.1:0-18905 GCA_036391175.1 Pseudolabrys sp. | reverse complement strand
TCAAGGTCGGGCATCACATAGTCGGATGCATGGTGTTCGAGCGCGACCGTCATCGCGGCCGGAAGCGAGAAGTTCTCGCCGATCTGGATCGGAACCTTGAGTTCGCGCGCAAGTTTCGCTGCGGCAACGTAATCGTCGTGGCGGATTGGCTCCTCCAGCCAATAAATGTTTTCGGTGTCAAGCGCGCGCCCGCGTACGAGCGCTTCCTCGACAGTGAGTGCCTGGTTGTAGTCAACCATGAGCGCTACATCGTCGCCGATGCGTTTGCGCACCGCGCGCACGGCCGCAATGTCGGCTTTGAGTGTCGGATAGCCGAGACGAAGCTTGATCGCGCGGAAGCCACCCCGGAGCAGTTTCTCCGCTTCGTCTGCAAGCGCGGCGGGATCGTCCATGAGACCGAGGCCGCAACTGTTGTAGGCGGGAATTGGATGTGGTTCGGCGCCGAGCAGGGTAGCGAGCGGCACGCCAGCCGCGACCGCGAGCGCATCCCAACAAGCGGTGTCGAAGCCTGCCATCGCCATCCGCACGATGCCTTGCACGCCGATTAGCGTGAAGCGCCGCGCGAGCTTCGTCCAGAGTTCGGCCGGTGCAATCGCGTCTCCCTTGACGACGCGTTCGACTTCGCCAAGCAGGCTCATAATCGCCGGCGCGGCCGCGCGCAGGTAACAAAACATGTAGGTGCGCCCTATAACACCTTCCTCCGTATCCAGATCGATCAGGAGAAGTGGTACCTGGCGAAATGCACCTACGCTCGTGCCCAGCACAAAATTGGGTGGAACTTCGACCGGAGTAGCGCGAACTGAGCGGACGGTGAGCCGCGGAATTGTAAGCTGTTTAGGCATGTAAAATCCGATCGGACACCAATTATATTGTCGCTGGAGCCGGATTCTCGTTGTTCTTGAACCTTTAACCCACCCTGCCCATATTAGCAGCGACCGGGCGGCAGTTGCCGCACGGTTGGGGTGCCTGAAAGGGGCCCCGTCAAAGTCGCTTCAAGCGAGGACTTTGAGACCAATGTCGCGAGTTCCGTCCCTGTCCAGCCCGTTCCTCCTGGGTTTCGATGAGATCGAGCGTGTGCTCGATCGCGTTGCCAAGGGGGCCGATGGCTACCCGCCCTACAACATCGAGCGGTTGCCGCGTGACGGGCAAAATCCGGAGCGGCTGCGTATCACGCTCGCCGTTGCCGGTTTCACCCGTGAGCAACTCGATGTCAGCATCGAGGAAAGCCAGTTGGTGATCCGCGGGCGGCAGCAGGATGACAAGACCCGCCAATACCTCCACCGCGGCATCGCCGCCCGCCAGTTCCAGCGCACCTTTGTGCTGGCCGACGGCATGGAGGTGATGGGTGCGGATCTGAGAAATGGCCTGCTGTCAATCGATCTCGTCCGGCCACAGCTGGAACGGATCGTGAAGACGATCTCGATTAATGAGCAGGAATGACGGACACGTGAAGCAGGACTCGACCGCGTCAAGCGTTGAATCAGAAAGGAGTCGAGGGCCATGACCAACGACAAACAGACTGAACCGAACACGACTCATCCGGTGATCACCCAGGAAGCGCTGGCGCAACTTGGCGACGGCCGCTTGGCCTACGTCAAGATGATTCGCTCCGAAGATGTCGCCAGCTTGTTCCCACAGGCGCCGAAGATTGCGCCCGGCATCAAACTATTCGCGTTGCATGCGGCCGACGGCACGCCGATCATGCTCACCGATACGCGCGAAGCTGCACTCGCAAACGCGTGGAGCCAAGAGCTCGAGCCGGTCAGCGTGCACTGACCGCTATTACGAAAATTAAGCGGCGCTACTCGCCGGCGGCATCGCCAGCACGGCATAAAGCGCGTCAGCGTCGCTCGATTCGCGTAAGCGGCGCGCGACCTCCGGATCACGCAGCTGCCGGGCGACGCGTGCCAACGCCTTGAGATGGTCGGCGCCGGCAGTTTCTGGCGCCAACAGCAGAAAAATCAGATCGATCGGCTGATTGTCGAGAGCTTCGAAATCGATCGGCTTGTGGAGTCGCGCGAACAGACCGACCAACCTGCCAAGTTTTGGCAGCTTGCCATGCGGGATTGCCACGCCGTTGCCGACAGCAGTCGAACCGAGCTTCTCGCGTTGAAGAAGAATCTCCAGTATCACCTTCTCACTCTGGCCGGTGAGTTCCGCCGCACGCGTGGCCAGTTCCTGGATCGCCTGCTTCTTGCTGTTAACTTTGAGAGCCGGAATAACCGCGTTCGGCGCGACGAGGTCGGTGAGCGTCATGGACATGTCCAATGATCGGGGAGAATGGCGCCGGACTGCAAAGGGGATGTTGAAGGCGGCGGACCATAAGAGTGGTCCGTCCCGCCGTCAATGGGCGATGTCAGCCTGCGATTGCCAATTTTTCTGCATTTCTGGGCGTTTTCAACCGCCGCGACGGGCCTGATGGTCCTTGCGGCGGCGTTTGTAGCGTCGCAACCGCTTTTCGATGCGAATGGCGGCTTGCTCGGCACTATCATAGGCATCTGGAGCCATCCCTTCAGCTTCGAGCAATGCGCCTGAATCCAGATGCAGTACGCATTCGGTGCGGAAGCCAAAACCCTCTTTCCCAACAGTGGCATGGCCTGAATAGCCGCCGCGGAAATATTTCGAGGTTGCCTCTTCGACTCGTTCAGTAATTTTTCGTTGCAGCGCTGCGCCGATGCTGATGTTCCGTCCTGAAACGCGTAAAGGCATTTTTGCCTCCATGGACGCACGCACGCGCCCGTTGGCTCGTCCGGCACTAAAGATTTCAACTTAGAAATGTTCCGGACGTCAATGTATCAAGATGCGTGCGTTTAGGCGCCGGCAATCAGTTTTTCACGCCGCCGCTGCACCGAGGAAGGGATCCGCATCGCCTCACGGTACTTGGCGACGGTACGTCGCGCGATATCAACGCCGGCGTCCCGCAGCTTCTCGACAATGGTATCGTCCGACAACACATCCTCGGCGCTCTCATCGTCAATCAATTGCCGTATGCGATGGCGTACCGCTTCAGCAGAATGCGCCTCTCCACCATGGGCGTCAGCAATCGCTGAGGTAAAGAAATATTTCAATTCGAAAATACCGCGGCTGGTTGCCATGTATTTATTGGCGGTAACACGCGAGACGGTCGACTCGTGCATGCTGATGGCATCGGCGACGGTCTTCAGATTGAGCGGCCGCAGATGCTGCACGCCTTTGGCAAAGAAGCCGTCCTGCTGCCGCACGATTTCGCTCGACACTTTTAGAATGGTCTTGGCGCGTTGATCGAGCGCGCGCACCAACCAGGTCGCAGTCTGCAGGCATTCGGTGATATAGGTCTTCTCTTTGTCGTTGCGGCTCGTTTTCGAAACTTGCGTATAGTAACGTTGATTAATAAGCACTTTCGGAAGCGTGTCGGAATTGAGCTCAACCTGCCAGGTGCCGTCCGGTGCGGTACGCACAAATACGTCTGGAACGATTGGCTGCAGCGTCGTGGAGCCGAACGCCAATCCTGGCTTGGGATTAAGCGTGCGGATCTCGGCAATCATGTCAGCGAGGTCTTCCTCATTGACACCGCAGAGGCGACGCAGGCCGGCGAGATCGCGTTTGGCCAGGAGATCGAGATGATCAACCAGCGCTCGCATCGCGGGGTCGTAGCGATCCCGTTCTTTAAGCTGGATGGCGAGACACTCTGTTAGATTGCGAGCGCACACGCCCGACGGGTCGAATGTTTGCAAGACGGCGAGCACAAGCTCGACGTCACTGCGCCGGGCGCCAAGTTTTTCGCCCACAGTCTCGAGATCGCCGGTGAGGTAACCGGCTTCATCAACCATATCGATTAGGTATTGCCCGATCATGCGGCCTGCCGGATTCGAAATCGACAGCGCCATCTGTTCGGCCAGGTGATCGGCGAGCGTCGTCTCGGCCGAAACAAAGGCTTCAAGATTGTAGCCTTCACTGCTACCTGAACTTGCGCCCGACCATTCCGAATAAGCCGGCGCATCTCTCAGCTTTGTGGTCTTTTCCCCGCTGTCGTCGGGAAATACATTTTCAAGCTCGGTACCTAATCCTTGCTCCATGGAGCTGCGGCTGGTCTCGAGATCGGCTCCAATCCAGTCGGAAGCTCCGGAATCACCTTTTTCATTAGTCTCGGACGCAGTGCTGTTAGCCTCGGCGCCTGGCGTTGGCGGATCGTCGTCGCTCGCGCGCTCAAGCAGCGGATTGCGTTCAACCTCGCCTTCCACATAGGCCGCCAGATCGAGGCTGGAGAGCTGCAGCAGCTTGATGGCTTGCATCAGCTGCGGCGTCATCACCAACCCTTGCGTCTGGCGAAATTCCAATCTTTGTGACAGCGCCATAAGATTTCCGGTCGGAATTGGTCCAATTCTTGCTTGTCTATAGCAGGTCGTCCGCGCGGGCGATATGTCATTAAGTAGCGCGGCATTGCACACATGTTGTGCGTTAATGGATTGCGCGCGGCAGGTCTTACAAGCGGAATTCTTCGCCAAGGTAGAGGCGGCGCACATCCGGATTGTTCACGATGTCGTCGGCGCGGCCCTCCATCAGGACCTCGCCCGAATAAATGATGTAGGCGCGATCCGTGAGGCCCAAGGTCTCCCGTACATTGTGATCAGTAATAAGGACGCCGATTCCGCGATTGGTGAGATGGCGAACCAGCGCCTGGATGTCGCCGACGGCAATCGGGTCGATGCCTGCAAACGGCTCGTCAAGGAGCATGTAGCTGGGCCGTGTCGCAAGCGCTCGCGCGATTTCAACGCGACGCCGTTCGCCGCCTGACAGCGCAATGGCCGGCGTCTTGCGCACACGAGCGATATTGAACTCTTCCAGCAGTGCATTGAGATCGGCTTCGCGGCGGCGGCGGTCTGGCTCGACCACTTCGAGCACGGACCGGATATTGTCCTCCACATTGAGCCCGCGAAAGATCGAGGCTTCCTGCGGCAAATAACCGATGCCAAGCCGCGCGCGCTGATACATAGGCAGGGTCGTGACGTCGTAACCATCTAGCTCAATGCGGCCGCGATCAGCGTTGATCAGGCCGGTGATCATGTAAAACACTGTGGTCTTGCCGGCGCCATTCGGGCCGAGCAAACCGACCGCTTCGCCGCGCCGCACATAGAGCGTGACCCCCCTGACCACCATGCGGCCGCCGAAGCTTTTCTCGACACCGTGTGCAGCGAGATACGCCTGACGCGGCGCCTGCCGTCCATCGCTGTCGCGGCGAGGACGAGCGGCGACCTGGTTCTGCGCGGCACCGTACATCTGGTGCATTGGCTCCAATTGTGCATTCAGTGCGGCGGCCTGCTGCGCGCGTGTTTGGGCGGGGGTCAGCACCCGGCGGATGCGGGGTGTCCGGCGCCAAAACAGTGAGAGGATATTCACTGGGCTACCTCGCGGCGCATAGGACAATCTGCTTGGGCATGGTCCTTTCCGCAAACCCATAACGCTGTTGCGAGATCATGCTGTCGCCGAAGAGTAGCCGCCCAAGAGTAGCAATTGCCGGGCGCGCGACATTAGCTGATTCCCGAAGCTGCAGGTGGCTAGAAGTGCAGCGATCACGCCGCGCTCAACTAAAATGGCCGCACGGGGATGGGTCGCTGGTTTTGCGCGCCATTGCCGCCAGGTTTGAAATCAGGCCCCGAACTGCCAGGCTGGAACAGGCCCTGTACACGGCCTTGGCCGTTCTTGCCGGATTCAACCCGCGACACTCCACTGGTCAGATCGACCACCAGTCTCTCGCCCCTCAACACATTCTGACCTTGCGTCATTACAACCGGATTACCCGTCAGTGTGACGGTATTGTTTTTCATGTCGAAGATGCCGAGCTCGCCCGTGGCAGTCTGATCCTTCTGCGTAACGACCACCCCGCCGCGAGCTTCCAGACGCTTAATGCGCTGCTCACCGCCAGGACCCGGTGCCGCCGCCTGCATGGTCTTATTTTTGTCAGCACCTTCGGCGCCTTGCTCGTAGAACACCACGAGCGATTTGCACCGCATGCCTGTATCGCCTTGCTTCACGCGGACATCGCCGCTGAAGGTCGCCTCCTTCTGCTTGTCACGAACCTCCAGTGTCGCCGCCTCGATATGGACCGGCTGGTCGCGGTTCTGCGAAAAGCCTTGCAATGCATTAGGTGGCCCCTGCGGCGCGGTCTGCGCGCAAAGGTTCGCGCCGGGTATGATCAGCGCAACAACGATCGGCAATAGAAGTTGCGGTTTGCACGTCACGGTCGTTGTGCATCCAGTTTTGGCGCCGCCGGCTGATTAAGCATCATGTCCATGACGATGCCGCCATGGAAACGAATGACATCGCCGGAATCGGCGATATCCAGTCGGTTAGCATTGAGGGTACCTTGCAGCATTTTCACTTCTACCGGATGTTCGGACACGACATTGCCCTTGCGGATGTCGATCAGCGCTTCACTCAACCGGCCCTGATAGCCTGTGGACGAGTGGAGCAGAATATCTCGATCAAGTTTGAGGGTCTCGCCCTTGGCGTCATAAATGCCGGTGACTGCAGTCAATAATATCGAACTCTTATCCTGCATCTCCACCTTGGCGCGGATGTTGCGCAGTTCGACGATGTCCGGTTTGGTCATATCCTGTGCTGCGGTATCGGCCGTCAACTCGTAAGCACGCGCGTCACGCGTAAAACCTGACAGGCGCGGCTGCTCCATGGTGACCTTGGTGCCAGACACCACCAGGTTGTCGATGTTAATCGGCAGCCTGGCGAGCATACGCAACGGATTGAAATATGTGATTAGCGTAACAATGACGAGTCCTACCGCCACGCTGACCGGAACGGCGATGCGCAGGATGCGAACCAGGCGGCTGTGACGGCGCGCAGAGTTAAATGCGCGCGCGGCATCGCCGCGGCTCAAGGTCCAATAGGCGCGCGCATTCTCTGGTTCGGTTCTGGCTGTGATCACACGGCTCATGCCAAATTTGGCGCCCGTCTTGGTGCTAGCGAGGTCTCGGAAATCATCGCACGCCCCCACAGTGTAATCTGCCGCCTGAATATGGCCCCGACACGGCAGCCACAAGCTCGACGTTAACCAATAGCGGCGATATTACAATTACTTACGAGGAATGTGAAAAAATATCCTCGGCCGCCCAGCCGGCAAGGTCGAGCCGCGCCCGGTCGGGCAGAAAGTGAAAACAGGCCGCGGCCAAATTAGCGCGGCCTTCACGCGCAAGCATTCCGTCCAGCTTTTCCTTCAGAGCGTGCAAGTGCAATACGTCCGTCGCTGCGTAGGAAACCTGCGCGTCGCTGAGCTCATCAGCACCCCAATCGGACAATTGCTGTTGCTTCGAGAGATCGACTCCAAGCACCTCGCGCGCCAAATCTTTAAGTCCGTGTTTGTCGGTATAGGTGCGAGCGAGGCGCGACGCGATCTTGGTGCAATAAACCGGTTCCGCCATAACGCCGAACGTCTTTGCCAGAATACCCATATCGAAACGGGCGAAATGAAAGATCTTGAGGATCGATTTGTCAGCGAGCAACCGTTCGATATTTGGTGCCTTGCGCTGACCGGAGCCGATCTGCACGACATCCGCAGTGCCATCGCCCGGGGACAGCTGTACGACGCAAAGCCGGTCGCGATTTGGATCAAGGCCCATGGCTTCGGTGTCGATCGCCACTGCGCCTTTGTAGGCGGAGAGGTTGGGAAGATCGCCACGGTGCAGACGGATTGTCATTCAGGCTCTAAGGCTCGGAACGTTGGTGCCCAGGAGAGGACTCGAACCTCCACGGCTTTCACCGCTAGTACCTGAAACTAGTGCGTCTACCAATTCCGCCACCTGGGCTCATCGGGACCAGATACGGAGCCGCTTCCGGCTTGTCAATGAAGGGGTTTTGGCCCTGTACAGTCCTTGCCCGATCCTGTATTGCCCAATTTTCGAGGCATCCCGGCCGGGCAAATTGAGAGCGGAATGATCGCACGCAGTCCTTATGACACGCTGGTTACCGTTTATGGCGGCTCGGGATTTCTTGGCCGGCATGTGGTGCGCGCATTGGCGAAGCGTAACTATCGAATCAGGGTCGCTGTACGCCGGCCCGACCTTGCCGGCTTTCTGCAGCCGCTTGGCCGAGTTGGCCAGATCCATGCAGTGCAAACCAATTTGCGTTACGCTCCTTCAGTGGACGCGGCCGCCCGCGATGCCCACGTGTTGATCAATCTGGTCGGCATTCTGTTCGAGCGTGGACGCCAGCGGTTCGACGCCGTTCATGCTTACGGCGCCGAGCAGGTAGCGCTGGCGGCAAACGCTCATGGCGCACGCATGGTCCATGTCTCCGCGATCGGTGCCGATGCAAACTCGCCGAGTGCCTACGGCCGCTCGAAGGCCAACGCCGAGCAGCTGGTATTGGCGGCGCAACCCTCAACGACCATCATGCGGCCGTCCATCATATTCGGGCCAGAGGACGATTTCTTCAACCGCTTTGCCGCGCTTGCGCGCATTTCGCCGGCGCTGCCTTTGATCGGCGGCGGCCTCACGCGCTTTCAGCCGGTGTTCGTCGGCGACGTTGCAACCGCAATCGCCGATGCCGTCGACGGCAAGCCACGCCCTGGGACAACTTATGAGCTGGGCGGACCCGATGTCCGCACATTCAGAGAGCTCATGCAATTTGTGCTCACAACGATCGAACGAAAACGACTGCTGGTGTCTGTGCCATTCGTCATCGCCAAGCTGCAGGCCATGGTCTTGCAATATCTTCCGAAGCCGCTGCTGACCCCTGATCAGGTCGAACTGCTGCGCAGCGACAATGTTGTGTCGGAAGCTGCCAAGTCAGAGGCGCGGACGTTACAAGGGCTTGGCATCGAGCCCGAACCGATGGAGGCGATTGTACCGTCTTATCTCTGGCGCTTTCGTAAGACCGGCCAGTTCCGTCAACGCATCGCGTAGCTCTATAAAATATACAACGCCGCGAGTCCGCCACCGCCTACAAGGATGCGCCACCAGGCGAACAGCGCGAAACTATGGCGTTGTACGTAGCGCAGGAACGTCTTTACCACGATCCACCCGAAGATGAATGAAAACACGAATCCGACCGCGGTCACTGTGACATTCCCGCCAAGGGCGAGTTCTCCGCGGCTCTTGTATACCTCGTAGGCAAACGCCCCGACCATTGTCGGCATCGCCAGCCAGAAGGAGAATTCCGCTGCCGAGCGGCGGTCGGCTCCAAATAGCATGGCGCCTACAATGGTCGCACCTGCGCGCGACACGCCGGGGATCATGGAAATGCACTGGATGATTCCGATGCCGAAATACATCGGCAGCGTGAAGCTGGTCGCCTCGTGATAGCGCGCCTGCAAGTTCAGACGGTCGACCCACAACAAGACGAACCCGCCGATGATGAGCGAGACGCACACGATTCGCACGTCGAACAGATATGACTTGATGATGTGATATCCGAGTGCGCCGATCACGGCCGCTGGCAGGAAGGCGAGCAGCACGCCGATGACAAAACGCGCCGCTGCCCATTGCGTAAACATGTTCGTCGCCAGCGCCCAGAGGCGGCCGAAATAAATGGACAGCAGCGCCAGAATCGCGCCGAGCTGAATCAGGACCGCGAACGACTTGCCGAAGGCATCGTCGCCCCAACCCAACAAGTGCTCCATCAGCAGCAGATGGCCGGTCGACGACACCGGCAGGTATTCGGTCAACCCTTCCACCATACCGAGCACGGCCGCCTTGATGAGGTCGATATTCATGAACTGCTCCGAAGAAACGAGGGGCGCTTGCCGCGGGTCGGGAAACACGGGTCAGGGGTTTTTACGCAAAGGCACCAGCCAGGCAACGAAAAAACGCAGAAATTCTTTACAATTTGCGCCACCGTTGCGCCTTTCTATAGTGCCACCATTGATTCCCACCGTTGCGGTGTTGCCGCTCCAATCCGGACGACTATGCTGACGCTGTTTCATCACCCGCTCTGTCCGCATTCGCGATACGTGCGCCTGATTTTTGGCGAATACGGCATTGCAGCGCGGTTGGTGGAGGCACGATTCTGGGAGCGCCGAGATGAATTCTTGTTGCTTAACCCGGCAGGGGAATTGCCGGTGCTGGTAACCGAGGGCGAACCGCCAATTCCAGGCGCCGGCATTGTCGCCGAATATATTGAGGAGACCCATCTGGGGCAGAGCGGCGAGGACCGCCTGCTGCCGCCGCTACCCGGCCGACGCGTCGAAGTGCGCAGGCTGGCAAACTGGTTCAATTACAAATTTCATGCGGAAGTTAGCGGCCCGCTGGTGACTGAACGGGCGCTCAAGCGTTACATGACGCAGGAACAGGGCGGTGGTCCGCCAGATACCGAGGCGCTGCGCGCCGCCCGCCATAATATCCGCTATCATCTGGCCTATATCGGCTGGCTGGTGCGCACGCGCGATTGGCTCGCCGGCGATAGACTGAGCTTGGCCGATCTCGCTGCGGCCGCGCATTTGTCGGCGGCCGATTACCTGGGCGAAGTACCATGGAACGAAGACGAAGCGGCAAAGAACTGGTACGCGCGGGTGAAGTCGCGTCCGTCGTTCCGGACGATCCTGGCCGACGCGCTGGCCGGCCTTCCACCATCAAAAACTTACACCGATCTCGACTTCTGAGCGATCTAGCCGCGATAAAAACTACGCTCGCAGAGAGAGCTCGCGCGCGCGGGTTCGACGCGTTCGGTGTCGCCAAGCCCGATGCCGTGCCAGAACTGAAAATTCGGCTCGAAAGCTTCCTCGCCGAAGGCGCACACGGCGACATGACATGGTTGGCTTCCAACACTGCGCGACGCGCGGCGCCATCGATGCTTTGGCCGGACGTGCGCTCGATCGTCGTGCTCGGAACGAACTACGGCCCTGAAAGTGACCCGCTCAATATCCTGAAGGCACATGACCGAGCTGCAATCTCGGTCTATGCCAAGGGAGATGACTATCATGAGGTCATCAAAGGGCGCCTGAAGGAATTGGCGGACTGGCTCACTGTCAATGCTGGCGGCGATGTGAAAGTATTCGTCGATACGGCGGCGGTCATGGAAAAGCCGCTTGCCGCTCGCGCTGGTCTTGGCTGGCAGGGCAAACACACAAATCTGGTTTCTCGCCAATATGGTTCCTGGCTTTTTCTCGGCTCGATTTTCACGACGCTCGACCTCCCGTCGGATCCGCCCGAGCCCGACAGCTGCGGCACTTGCCGCGCCTGCCTCGACATTTGCCCGACCGCCGCCATTCCCGCGCCGTACAAGCTCGATGCGCGTCGCTGCATTTCCTATCTCACCATCGAACACAAAGGTCCGATCCCGCGCGACTTACGTCCGGCGGTTGGCAATCGCGTGTACGGTTGCGATGATTGCCTGGCCGTCTGCCCATGGAACAAGTTCGCGAGCCAAGGACGCGAGGCCAAGCTCGCGGCGCGCGAAGCCTTGCGTGCGCCTCGGCTAAGCGATCTTGCCCGCCTCGACGACGCGCAATTTCGAAAGCTTTTTTCCAAAACCTCAATCAAGCGCACCGGTCGAAATCGCTTTGTCAGGAACGTGCTGATCGCGATCGGTAATTCCGGCAATGCAACACTGGCGGTTGAGGCCGAGCGCTTGCTTGACGATGTATCGCCTTTGGTGCGCGGCGCAGCCGTGTGGGCATTGTCGAGGCTATTGCCCCGCGAAAAACTTGCATCGCTGGCACAACGCTATCGCGAGTCCGACGCAGCCGTGCAAGAGGAATGGTCAGCGGCGCTGGTCTAGAATTCCTTTACCGCAGCAATCAGTCGCTCGATGTCCTCCGGCCGCGAAAGCCGATGATCGCCGTCCTTGATCAGAGTAATCACGACGTCATCGCGAGAGAAGCGCGACACAAGTTCGACCGCGTGATGCCATGGCACGTCCGGATCCTGCACGCCTTGCAGGATGTGCACTGGGCAACGTGTTTCGATCAGGCCGCCGAGCAATAGATGCTTCCGGCCATCCTCAATCAAACCGCGCGTGATGGGATAAGGGTCGTTGCCGTATTCAGATGGCCGCATCCACACGCCTTTTTGCTCGATCTCGCGCTTGGTCGAATCGGGAAACTGCTTCCACATCAGCTCCTCGGTGAAGTCGACGGCTGGTGCGATCAGGACCATGCCCGCGATTGGCGCTGCGCCTTGCCGTTCACACAAAGCGCGCGCCAACAACAATGCCAGCCAGCCGCCCATGGATGAGCCGATTATGACCTGCGGTCCTCGGGCGAAGGTTACATAGACCGTGATACTTTCCTCCAGCCATCGGCTGATGGTTCCGTCAGTAAAGGCACCGCCTGAATCACCGTGACCGGAATAGTCGAAGCGCACACAGGCGCGGCCTTCCTGGTCGGCCCAGCGGTCAAGCGCCTCTGCTTTCGTGCCTTTCATGTCGGACTTGAACCCGCCCAGCCAGAACAAGCCTGGATTCTTGCCCTCACGCGTCCGCACGGCGATGACCCGGGCCGGTGGAGATGAGTCTAAAGTGAGAGAGGTTAGGCGAGCTTCACTCATGCGTGTTTGGACAAGTACCGGATAGGCAGCCTTCTTGTCGCCGCAAGATGCATGTCAATGCAAGGGGGAACCGTTGCCGCCGCCATTCGCGACGTCTATACCTCGCTGCTGGCATGCAGCGCGTCAAACGATTACTCTATATGCGCTCGAAAAGCGCCGGAATTTCTAGGACAAAGAAAAGATATGTCGAGCCTGCCCGCATCCATATTACCGACGTCGAGTAGCTCAAATGGCGATGTATCGGAAAATGCATCACCTGCGGCCACAAAAACTCCGATCGCTGTGCTGATTGTCGTACCCACGCTCGATGGCGGCGCTGCCGATGCAGGCGCGGTCGAGTTGGTACGTATCCTTGCGGGAGCCGGCCATCGTGCCATCGTGCTGTCGCGCGCGGGCCGTCTCGTAGCGGACGTCACCACAGCCGGTGGCGAGTTCATTCCGCTCGATGTTTCGAGCAACAATCCCATTGTGATATTGCGCAGCGCCTTCGTTCTGTTGCGATTGGCGCGCGAGCGGCGGTGCGCTGCAATTCACGCCCTCGGCCGCGCGTCGGCTTGGAGCGCGTTCATCGCCGCGCGGCTGTGCGGTATTCCGTTTGTGACCAGTTGGTACAAAGGATTCCGTGAACAGAATTTTTTCAAACGCCAGTACAACGGGATCATGGCACGCGGCGACCATGTCATCGCATCAAGTGAACAAATCGCGCAGCTCATCAATGATCGTTACGCCACGCCCTGGGAAAAGATCGTTGTGGTACCGTGCAGTATCGATCTGAAGCGCTTCAATCCGGAAAGCGTCTTGCGTGAGCGCATAGAGGCGGTGCGTGCCGTCTGGGGCGTCAAGCGCGACACCAAGGTGATCCTAATCACCGGTCGCATTCTGCGTCGCAAGGGTCACCATGTGGTCGTCAAGGCCGTGAAGCGACTCAAGGAAATGGGCCTGAAGGATTTTTTGTGTGTCTTCGTCGGCGAGGACCGTGGCCGTACTCGCTACACAGGCGAATTGTGGGATCTCGTGCTGACGACGGGCACCATGGACGTGATCCGCATGGCGGCACCTGTCGCCGACATGCCCGCCGCATATGCTGCAGCATCCGTGGTGGTCTCGGCGGCGGTACAGCCTGAAGGCGTGCAGCGCGCAGTCCTCGAAGCACAGGCAATGGCACGACCCGTCATCGTGTCTGATCTTGGTGGCGGTACCGACGTCGTGCTCACGGCGCCAGCAGTGCCGGAGAGCCGCATCGCGGGCTTCCGATTCCATGCCGGCGACGATGCGGCACTGGCAGCCGCGTTGTTGCGGCTATTTTCCATGCCAGAACCCAACCGAGCGACGATTGGCCGTCGCGGTCGCGATTGGGTGCTTGGTCATTTCAACGCTGAGATCGTTGCAGAGCAGACACTGCGCCTTTATGGCGAGATTGCCCGGTCGGCAATAACCGCGGCTCCGGCCGCGTCGGCAGGACAAATTTAAAGCAAGACAAAATGAGAGTAATTTGAACACTTTGACTGCGGATTCCGACCTGAATGTCGATGACAGTGACGGAACTGCGTTGACATCTGCACCGTTTCTACCAATCTTTCGCTATTCCCAAGGCGCGCTTGGAGAGCGCCAAGGGACTGTTGCAACGGCATGAGGAGAAAATAGCCATTCGTCGTCCGATGAAGTCCGCGCTGCCCGTTCAAAAGGACGGCCCGCGCATCAACGAGGAGATCCGCGTCCGCGAGGTCCAGTTAATCGATGCCAGTGGTCACAACCACGGCCCCACACCGATCCAAGCCGCGCTAGACATGGCACAGGCCGCGGGGCTCGACCTAGTCGAAATTGCCCCTAATTCGTCGCCCCCCGTCTGCAAAATCCTGGATTACGGCAAATACAAATTCCAGGCGCAAAAAAAAGCGGCCGAAGCCCGCAAAAAGCAGAAAGTCGTCGAGGTCAAGGAGATCAAACTCCGGCCGATGATCGACGACCACGACTATGACGTGAAAATGCGCTCGATGAAGCGATTCTTCGAAGAGGGCGACAAGGTCAAGATCACCTTGCGCTTTCGAGGACGCGAAATGGCGCACCAGGAGCTCGGCTACAAGCTGCTCGAACGCGTGAAAGCAGACACGGGCTCGTTCGCCAAGATCGAGTCGGAACCTCGGTTCGAAGGCCGGCAGATGGTCATGATGCTGGCACCACGGTAGCGCCGCAGGACAATTTAAAGGCACGTCAGAAGCACCACTCGCAAATTGCGGGTGGCGCATCGGCATTTTAGCGCCAATTAGCGACCCGACTGCTGGCGGTTGCATGGTGCGGCCGCCTCTGCCATAACGCCGCGCATTCGTCGCCCGGCCAGTAAGGGCTGCCGTGGCGGCGATTAACGCTCAATCCCGAGCACCCGCTCTAAGGTTTAACCGCCTTGCGAGCATATTCCGGTCATTCGGGTATACCCGCAATGTGCCGATGAGGAGAGCCAAATGCCCAAGTTGAAGACCAAATCGGGCGCTAAAAAGCGCTTTAAGATCACCGCGACCGGCAAGGTAAAATACCAGCAGACCGGCAAGCGCCACGGTATGATCAAGCGAACCACCAAGACGATCCGCGAGCATCGCGGCACCAACGTGCTGTTCAAGACCGACGGCGACAACATCAAAAAATACTGGCTGCCGAACGGCTAACCGGTTTTTCGCCGCCTGAGCACGGCTATCTTTCGTCATTTATTTGCACGGACTGCAAGGAGATTACCCATGGCCCGCGTCAAACGTGGTGTCACATCACACGCCAAGCACAAGAAGGTCCTGAAGGCCGCCAAGGGCTATTACGGCCGCCGCAAGAATACAATCCGCATTGCAAAGCAGGCGGTGGAGAAGGCAAACCAATATGCGTTTCGCGATCGCAAGCGGCGCAAGCGCACGTTCCGAGCGCTTTGGATACAGCGCCTAAATGCCGCGGTTCGGCCGTTCGGACTCAACTACAGCCGTTTTATCGCCGGACTGGCCAAGGCCGGGCTGACCGTCGACCGCAAGGTTCTATCGGACCTTGCGATTCGCGAGCCGGCGGCATTTCAGGCGATCGTGGAAAAGGCGAAGGCCGCGTTGCCGGCTTGAGCCGTCTTGTCACGCCCAGCGAAAGCGGGGCATCCAGTAGCCACGGGCTTATCTTAGTCTCGCGTGCGCAGGGTTCACTGGATCATCCACTTTCGCGGATGATGACAGCCTGAGGCATTGTCCATGACCGACATCGCGCAACTGGAGAAAGTTTTGCTTGCCGCCATCGCTTCGTCCAAGGACGAAGCGGCGTTGGAAGCCGTACGCATTTCGGCGCTCGGCAAAAATGGATCCGTTTCAGCGCTGCTCAAAACTCTTGGCACCATGACGCCCGACGAGCGCAAGGCGCAGGGTCCGGCAATCAATGGATTGAAGGATCGAGTCTCTGCCGCCATCACGGCCGCGAAGGATGCGCTCGCCGCCACTGCACTCGATGCAAGGCTCAATACCGAAACCGTTGACGTCACCCTGCCTGTGCGTGAGGCGCCGACTGAAACCGGTCGCGTGCATCCGATCAGCCAGGTAACCGATGAACTGACAGCTATCTTCGCCGACATGGGCTTCGCCATCGCCGAAGGACCTGATATTGAGACCGACGATTACAACTTCACCAAATTAAATTTCCCGGAAGGCCACCCGGCCCGGGAAATGCACGACACGTTCTATCTCCCGGCGAAGAGCGACGGCTCGCGCCTGCTGCTTCGCACGCACACGTCGCCGGTGCAGGTGCGCACCATGCTCGGCCAAAAGCCGCCGATCCGTGTGATCTGTCCCGGGCGTACTTACCGCAGCGACTCCGACCAGACCCATACGCCCATGTTTCACCAGGTCGAGGGCTTGGTGATCGACAAGGGCTCGCATCTCGGCCACCTGAAATGGATTCTCGAGGAATCCTGCAAAGCCTTCTTCGAGGTCGACAGTTTGAAGATGCGCTTCCGACCTTCGTTCTTCCCCTTCACCGAGCCATCACTCGAAGTCGACATCCAGTGCAAGCGCGACAAGGGTGAAATCCGTTTCGGTGAGGGCGAGGATTGGCTGGAGATCCTCGGCTGCGGCATGGTGCACCCCAACGTGTTGCGGAATTGCGGCCTCGACCCGAACGAGTACCAGGGCTTTGCCTGGGGCATGGGGATCGATCGCATCGCCATGCTCAAATACGGCATGCACGATTTGCGAGCTTTCTTTGAAGCGGACGTACGCTGGCTCGCGCATTACGGCTTCCGCCCGCTCGACTTCCCGACTCTCGCCGGGGGCTTGAGTTCATGAAATTCACGCTCCCCTGGCTGAAGGAACATCTTGATACTGACGCGTCGCTGTCCGAGATCATCGATAAGCTCACCATGATCGGGCTCGAGGTCGAGAACGTCGAGGACAAAGCGAGCCTGCTCAAATCTTTTGTCATTGCGTCGGTGATCTCAGCCGAAAAGCACCCTAATGCGGATCGGCTCCGTGTTTGCATGGTCGATATTGGCGACGGCAAGCCGATCCAGGTGGTCTGTGGAGCGCCAAATGCACGCGCGGGAATGAAGGGCGTGTTCTCGGCACCCGGCACTTTCATTCCGGGAAAGAACATTACGCTTACAATCGGCACAATCCGCGGCGTCGAAAGTCGCGGCATGCTGTGCTCGGCGGCTGAACTGATGATTTCAGATGACCATGAGGGAATTATTGAACTGCCCGCCGATGCGCCGGTAGGCAAGCGCTATGTCGACTGGGCGGACGTCAGCGATCCCGTAATCGAAATCAATCTCACGCCCAATCGGCCGGACTGCACTGGCGTTGCCGGCATCGCCCGCGATCTCGGCGCCACGTCCATCGGCACATACAAAGACAAAATCCCGAAGCTCGTGAAGGGTGCCTTCCCCTGCCCCGTGAAGGTCACGCTCGACTTCGGCAAGACGCCGTCCCTGTGCCCGGCCTTCGGCCTGCGGCTGGTGCGCGGTGTAAAGAACGGCCCTTCGCCCGATTGGCTGCAAAAACGGCTTACGGCGATCGGGCTGCGGCCCATCAATGCGTTGGTCGATATAACAAACTTCATCACTTTCGACCGCGGCCGCCCGTTGCATGTATTCGATGCCGCCAAGGTTCACGGCAATCTGACGGTGCGTCGCGCGAAGAACGGCGAGACGCTGCTCGCCCTCGACGGCAAGACCTACACGCTTGACGAAGCCATCTGCGTGATCGCCGATGAAAAGGGCGTCGAATCGCTTTCCGGCATCATGGGCGGCGAGGCAAGTGGCTGCTCCGAGACAACCACCGACGTGCTGATCGAATCGGCGCTGTGGGACGAACTCAACATCGCGCAAACCGGACGAAAGCTCGGTATTAATTCTGACGCGCGCTATCGCTTTGAGCGGGGTGTCGATCCCAACTTCATGGTGCCGGGCCTGGAACTGGCGACGCAAATGGTGCTTGACCTGTGCGGCGGCGAAACATCGGACATTGTAGTAGCTGGCGACCCGACGCCGAAAGAAAAAGTCATCGACTTTCCCTCAAGTGAATTGCCGCGGCTTACGGGCTTGAAATTGCCCCTCGCCGACATGCGTCGCGCGCTGGACAAACTCGGTTTCTTCGCCGTTGGCCAAGGCGAGCGTATGAAGGTGGTGGTGCCGTCGTGGCGTCCCGATATTCATGGCCGCGCCGATATCGTCGAGGAGATCCTGCGCATCGTTGGCGTCGACCGTGTGCCGTCAACCCGGTTCACGCGCGAGCATGCGCGCAAGCCAGTACTCACCACGATCCAGAATCGTACCCGCAAGGCAAAGCGCGCGCTCGCCGCACGCGGGCTCGTCGAGGCCGTCACCTGGTCATTCGTATCGAAGGAAGAGGCCGAATTGTTCGGCGGCGGCAAGACGGAACTTGCGCTTGCCAATCCGATTGCGGCTGAGTTGTCTGACATGCGGCCCAGCCTCATTCCGGGCCTTGTCACGGCGGCGCAACGCAACGCCGACCGGGGCTTTCCCGATATCGGCCTGTTCGAGGTCGGGCAGATTTTTAAAGGCGATAAACCCGAAGACCAGCTCACTTCCGCCAGCGGGCTACGCCGCGCCCTTGCCAAGCCTTCCGGCGGTGGCCGCCATTGGTCAAACAAAACAGAGCCGGTCGACGTTTTCGATGCGAAGGCCGACGCCTTTGCCCTGCTGGCGGCGGCTGGCGCGCCGATGCAGGCCTTGCAAGTCGTGCCCGGCGGCCCAGCCTGGTTTCATCCCGGCCGGAGCGGCACCATCCAGATCGGCCCGCAAAATATTCTGGGCAGCTTCGGCGAATTGCATCCACGCACCATTGCTGGATTGAAGGCCGAAGGGCCGCTAGCGGCTTTCGAGGTAATCCTGGAGAAAATTCCAGAGCAGAAAGCACGACCCACGCGCGCAAAGCCGTTGCTTGAATTGTCGCCGTTCCAGCC
>DASWAK010000474.1:0-5075 GCA_036391175.1 Pseudolabrys sp. | reverse complement strand
CATCGCGCCGCCCCCCGCGCTCGCCATTCCCGGACTGTCGGTGATCGATTTTCGCAACCTGGCGGCGTTCTTTTATTTGGTGTCAGGGTTCACGCTTCTGATCTATCTGCTGCTCGACCAGCTGGTGCGCTCGCCGATCGGCGAAACGCTGACCGCTATTCGCGAGGACGAAGTTTCCGCGGCGTCGCTCGGCATTAACGGCGCGGCTTGGAAGGTATTTGCGTTCGGCGTTGGCGCTGCCGTCGGCGGTGCGGCAGGCTGTTTTTATGCGAGTTTCGTCGGTACGCTGGTGCCGGACGCGTTTTTCGTCACCGAGGCCTTCAATATTCTGGCCATGGTGATCGTCGGCGGTATGGGCACTTTGATCGGCCCGGTATTCGGCGCGATTCTGTTGACGTTATTGCCCGAGGTATTGCGCGGGATCGGCGACTTACGCCTCATCGTTTATGGCGCCGCACTCACATTTGTCGTGCTGTTCATGCCCGGCGGCCTTGTTCAGGCCGCTCGTATCGTACGGGAAAAGTTCAGGTTTGGCGGACCGGAATCATGACCGCAGCCGCAGCAATTGAAATTCGCGCTCTCACCACAGGGGCACCGCTGTTGCGCGCCCAGGGTCTACATAAGAGCTTCGGTGGCGTGCGCGCCGTTTCTGATATTTCACTCGACGTCGCAAGCGGTTCCATCTTTGCTATCATCGGCCCCAATGGCGCCGGCAAATCAACGCTGCTCAATTTGATCAGCGGTATCTATCAGCCCGATTCAGGGTCGCTCTCGCTCGACGGCCACGACCTCTCCGGGATGCCCTCGCATCGGCGCGTGCGGCTCGGTCTCGCGCGCACGTTCCAAAAGATACGTTTGTTCAAGCAACTCAGCGTACTCGACAACGTGCTCGCTGGGTTTCATGTCCACCACAAAATTCCCGCCTGGCAGTATGTCATGCACGGTGGGGCTTTTGCACGTAATCAAAAACATTGCCGCGAGGAAGCGCTGCGCTTGCTTGAGTTCTTCGGTATGAGTTCGCGCCTGCGCGTGTTCGCGGGAGTGTTATCTTATGGCGAGCAGCGCATGCTTGAGCTCGCACGCGCCCTTGCAACCAGCCCGCGGCTTTTGCTGATCGACGAGCCAGCAGCGGGCCTAAATGCCGCAGAAGTTGACGTTTTGCTTGACCGCATTCGCATCCTCCGCGGCCGCGGCATCACCGTCATCGTTGTCGAGCACAACATGGATCTCGTGATGAACGTCGCCGACCGCATCATGGTGATGGATTACGGCCGGCATTTGTTCCAGGGCGTACCGGCCGAGGTGCAGAAAAATCCAGCCGTGATTGCAGCCTATCTTGGTGGAGAATTGTCGTGAGCGCACTGCTGTCTGCCGAAAAGCTCGAACTCGCTTACGGGCAGGTGGCTGTTTGTCGCGACATTTCGCTGCGCGTCGAAAAAGGCGAAATCGTCGCGTTAATCGGCGCGAACGGGGCGGGGAAATCTACCACGCTGCGCGCAATCGCGGGCCTGCTGCCACCGCGGCGCGGCTCGATCGTGTTTTGCGAGCACGACGTGACGGGAATGCCTTCACACGAGCGCAGCATGCTCGGCATCGCGCTCGTTCCGGAAGGCCGTCATGTATTTCCATTTCTCACAGTACGGGAAAATCTTGAGCTCGGCGGTTTCAAAAATCGCAACGACGGTGCAAAAATCCGTCGAATGATTGGCGATATTTTCGACATGTTTCCCCGCCTATCTGAGCGTAGCACGCAGAACGCCGGAACGTTGAGCGGCGGCGAACAGCAAATGCTGGTCCTCGGTCGCGCTATGATGTCGGAGCCGCAATTGCTTTGTCTCGACGAGCCGTCGCTCGGTCTCGCACCAATCGTCGTCCAGGACATATTCCGCACCATCCACACGATCAACGAGGCTGGCACCAGCGTGCTCCTGGTCGAGCAGAATGCTCGCTACGCGCTTGAAACGGCGAGCCGTGGCTATGTGCTGCAGACCGGATCGGTAATCGCGAGCGGGCCTTGCGCGGATCTCAAACAAAACCCACGCGTTCAAGAAGCTTATCTCGGCCGCGTCGCCGCCGCAGTTTCATAGGGACAGTGGAGTGGAGGCAACCAACAAATATTCGCTGGCAGGAAAATCGGCGGTCGTCACCGGTGCTGGCAACGGTATCGGACGTGCGATCTCGCTAGCATTCGGGGAGGCCGGAGCGGCCGTCGCCTGCGTCGATCTTGATGCGCAAGCCGCCATGGCAACGGCCGCGGCGGTTGCTAAAAACGGTGTCCAGGCTTTGCCCGTGCATTGCGACGTTGGCAACGAAACTAATGTCGAAGTCGCAGCAAAGGCGATATTGGGTAAATTTCCAGTCATTCATATTCTGGTCAACGGCGCCGCTGGTTATGACCCGAACGGCACTGTGCTCGACCTAACACTGTCCGACTGGAACCGGGTGTTCGCGGTCAATGTCGGCGGTGCATTTCTGATGAGCCGCGCCATTTTGCCTGCGATGATCGCGGCGGGCGGCGGCAGCATCATTCATATCGCCTCGCAACTTGGTTCCGTTGCCGCTTCGCGCCGCGCGGCTTACTGCGCGACCAAGGGCGCGCTAATCCAGCTTGCCAAAGCGATGGCGACTGATCACGCGATGCAGAATATTCGCGTCAATACGTTATCGCCAGGCGCGGTAGAGACCGAGCGGCTAATAAAGCGTTTCGGCGACATGGATACCGCGCGTCGCACGGCCGGCCCGAAACATTTGCTGCAAAGGCTCGGCCAACCAGAGGAAATTGCGCTTGCCGCGGTATTTCTGGCGAGCGATGCGTCAAGCTTCATGACCGGAGCAGACCTTTTGGTCGACGGCGGCTATAACGCAACCTGACTTCCGCTCAGCGCCCGAGAATGCTGCTCGCCATTGCGCGTGGATCGCGCTTGGGCCATGCGCCTGCGTCTGCAGCCTGGAACAGATCGGACAAGTGCATATTGAACAGCGCCGGTTCCTCCAGATTGATGTTATGTCCACAATTCGCCATCACCACCAATGCGGCGGTCGGGATGTTCTTCTTCATCAAAATGCCTGGCTCGAGGCAGGGCCAATCCTCATCACCAGTCATGATCAGAGTCGGCACGGTGATGGTCTTCATCCTATCGACCAGATCGAATAGCGACGGGCGACGTTTCTGCACGCCGCGCATGGTCAGGGCCGCACCCTCAGTCGAATGTTCGGCGAGCTGGTCTGCGAATTCTCGCCAGCCGCGTGGATCCTTGTTCTGGTGCTGCACGCGAGTTGGGCCGAGCGCGTAGGCGTCCGCGGCCTTTTTCATCGTTAGTTCTTCGAATCGTTTGGCAGAGGCCTCCGCCTCTTCGGCAAACTTGGCGCGTTCGCCGGGCGCTGCCCCATAACCGCAACCCGCGACGACGATCGAGCGACAACGTCCCGGATAAGTGAAACCGAAATGAAGCGCCGCAAATCCGCCCATTGAGAGACCGACGATATGGGCCTTGTCAATCTTGAGCCCATCGAGCACAGAACGGATGTCATCCCGTGCGCGGTCCTGCGAATAACGCTCGCCGTCCTTCGGTACATCTGAGGGCGGATAGCCGCGCGCATTAAAGGTGACGCAACGATAATACTTTGAAAAATGGCGAACTTGCTGCTCATAAGAGCGGTAGTCGCCGGCAAATTCATGAACGAAAACGATTGGGATGCCTTTACCGGTTTCTTCGTAATAGAGCTTAATTCCATCGTCTGTCGTGAGATGTGGCATGAATTCCTCTTTTAGAATGCTTGGGCGCGCGCAGACAATCCGGCGTCAATGGTGATGACTGAGCCGCTGGTATAGCCCGAACGTTCGGAAGCAATGAACGCGATGGCGGCTCCAATTTCGTCGGCAGTTGCACCGCGACCGAACGGCAAAGGCTTAAACAAGTCCTCCCAGTTGTCCGCGCTGCCAGTACGGTCGAGCGCCTTCTTTTTCATAAGGCCGACCAGCCGATCGGTCGCCACGGGTCCCGGGCTAATCGCGACGACGCGGATACCATCCTTGGCGCTAATGCTACCGAGCGACTGAGTGAATGCAGCGAGTGCTGCGTTTCCTGCAACACCACAGATATATTCGGGGTCGTGGGTGTCAGCCGCGTTGCCGACCACATTGACGATGACGCCACGTTTGCGCTTTTGCATCAGCGCGTAAAAGGCGCGGCACATATTGACGTAGCCGAAGACTTTCAGGTCCCACGCCTTGCGCCAAGTCGTCTCGTCAACATTGAGCAACGTGCCGCCGGGAATGGCACCAGCATTGTTCACTAGGATGTCAATCTCAGGATAATCGTGAGCAAGCTTGTTGACGTTGACGCTGTCGGACAGATCAGCGGCGACAGTGTCGACACGCATGTTGGTCTTCTGCACGATGGCGGACTTCGCCACGGCAAGTGCCTCTGCGCTGCGCGACACGATAATGACATTGCAGCCTTCGCCCGCCAGAGTCTCTGCGGCAGCGCGGCCGATCCCTTTGGAGCCGCCGGTTATCAAGGCGGTCTTGCCGGCAAGTCTTAAATCCATACGTGGCTTTCCCGCAAAAAATGTAAAGTATGACTATGATCGCTGCCCCAACGCTCGGCAACCTGCCTTGTCAGTGTGCCGCTTCGATCATACGGCGAATACCTTCACGGTAGCCCACCTTGGCGCGAAATCCGAAATCGCGTGCTGGCGTATCGATGTCGACTGGCCCTCGCGCCGCAACCGGCTTACTGTTGTCAATCTCAAGACGCACCGGCTTGCCAGCCGCCGCAGCAGCGGCTGCGATATCGCTAGGCGTCACCTTTTCAGGATGTGCGATGAAATAGCTGAGCTGTTTGCGGCCCCCGGCAAAGCAGGCGGAGACCGCAGCCTCTGCGGCGTCGTCAATATAAATGTAGGGCCAGTCGGTCATTGGCTCAATCCGCGCAACTTTGCCCGTCAGTGCCGCACCGACGATTTTTTCGACGGTGAAAACGGTCTGTCTTCCAGGGCCATAGATCACAGTGAAGCGCAACGAACATAGATCGAGCGGCACCTTGCGCCATAATCCGCGCAAGACCATGTCC
>DASWAK010000473.1:0-20922 GCA_036391175.1 Pseudolabrys sp. | reverse complement strand
GACCATCTTGGCAAAAACAACCCCATCGCCACGCGAAAACCTGGGACTGCCCCGCGGCTGATCAAACTTCCAGCTTTAGATGGTCACGCGCACCGGCGGCACGCGCGGTCCGCGTGAACCTATCCAGTGACGACAAGATTGACGGCTTTTGGACCTTTGCCCTTCTTGTCAGGTTCAACGTCGAAGCTGATCCGCTGCCCCTCGTTCAGGCCCTTCAGTCCGGCTTGTTCTACTGCGGTGATATGAACAAACACGTCGCGTCCGCCGTCATCTGGCTTGATGAAACCGTAGCCCCGCTCGCCATTGAAGAATTTCACGACACCCGTTTGCGCCATCAGGAAAACTCCTTCCCCCACTGCTCCGCCGCCGGCCCCACGCACAACGGCTCGGCTGGACATTCACAATCGGGGGAAGCGTCGGCCGCAAACGGCCTCAGTCAACTCCGCCGGCCCCCACAGGAGGCGGAACGTCACTGCCAGTACGGAACTACACACCAACTACGCGCCTGTGGAAAGAGGCCATGAAGTTATTGGGGGGCGGATGGCTCTTCAACGACTAGCCAGCCAATCGAGCCTAAACTTGCCACTGCTTTCGCCGAGAATGCTGGCGAGCGCCGGTAGCAGGACGCAGAGCTCGTTTTCCAGTGTCCAGGGCGGGTTGACTATGACCATTCCGGCACCATTGAGCCGGCCCGGATTGCTGAGTGGGGCCACGAGCATCTCGGCACGGAGTACCTGGTTGATCGCCAGCCGGCGCAAGCGTTTGGCAAAAGCATCCGCCTCGCCGCGCCCCTTGATTGGATACCAGAGGACATAGACGCCAGTCGCCCATTTGCGATGCGCGGCCGCCAAGCTACTGGCAAGCCGTGAGAAATCGTTTTTGGCCTCGAACGGTGGATCTACCAGCACTAAGCCTCGGCGCTCTTTCGGCGGCACATAGGCATTTAGTGCGGTCCAGCCATCAACTGCCAGTGTCTTGATGCGGACATCGCCACGCAAATTACGGCGTAACGCGGCCGCCGTCTTGGGCTCAAGCTCGCAAGCGAGCAACCGGTCCTGCGGGCGTAACCAGGCGCGTGCAAGGGCCGGTGACCCGGGATAGACACGGAGCTGATCGCGTTCATTCAGGGCGCGAACCACCTCAAGATAGGGGGAAAGCAGCTTCGCCACGGCTTCCGAAGTTTGCGCGGCTATAAGCTTGCCGATGCCCGACTGCCATTCGCCGCCGCGGGTCGATTTCTCGCCCGTGAGGTCGTAGACGCCGGCACCGGCATGGGTATCAATCACTCGAAACGCTGCAGGCTTGCCTCGCAAATAGTGCAAGACGCGACATAGCACTGCATGTTTGAACACATCGGCGA
The DNA here is from genome assembly GCA_036391175.1 of Pseudolabrys sp. GTDB lineage: Bacteria > Pseudomonadota > Alphaproteobacteria > Rhizobiales > Xanthobacteraceae > Pseudolabrys. Next base: position 19,562 of record DASWAK010000473.1, on the reverse strand, counting down.
AATTGCCGGCGTGGAATTCGTGGCTGTAGTTCACGGCCGGGCTCGCCAGTTCGCAACGGCCTCATATGGGCCGACTTGGCAAGGTTATGCCACAACCTTAGCTCGCTGGCGTATCGATCATCTACCGCGCACTGCCGGCATTGCAACTTTATTGAGCCGGCAGGCGCGGCGCGCGATTTCAGAGCAGTCGCGGAATGAAAAATCCTTGCCGAGGCAGACGCGCACCTCAGTCAGCCGCTTACCGTCGCAAGAAACCGCCATCGCGGCGCGCGAAAGTCCCGGATTGGCTTTGACGAAAGCCTCGGCCACTTCAAAGGGCGTTACAGTGATCGGCTTATCGAGGTCCAGGTAATTAGGCGGAATCTTCACCACCGCCCGCGCCTTGCGCACCGCGTCGAAGTAGGCGCGTGGCGTGAGGCCAGAACATGTCCCATGCTGATCCCATTCATGGAAGATCAGCCGCGGGCTCGGCATGAGGTCAAGTATATTTCCGACTGTTGCACGGTCGAGCCGCGGTGCAGGCACCTGGCAATAGGACGGGAAGCCCCGTTCATATTGCGGCCAGAGACCGTGCACCACAAACGCAAAGGGACGGCCGGCGCATTGCCGATCTGGCGCCCGATTGGGCCTTCGGTCCTGCGCGGCGTCGCAATAAGACGGCGACCAGGACAACGCCAACACATAAAAATCGAAGCGGCCAGGCTCGCTTCGGCGGCGGTCCTGAGCGAGTGCGACCATCGCAAAAATCAATGTGAAGCTGAAAGCAACGGCAGCGATGTGAGCCAAGCGGGAAATGGGATGACTCATGCTGACCCTTCACTGGATACCAGAACAAATCGGAAATTGATGTGGCTCAACGGTTCCCTACCCGGGATACCGCGACAAAGGAACACTTCAAGAACATATTAGAATAAATCGTGATCACCAGGTTGGCCCGTGTCATAGCGAGCTCCCCCGAGCGACGCGCGACTCGAAGCACAGCTCTTTGTGCCCGCCGCGCCTGCTTTGTATCACAACTTTGCGCCCGCCAATTGTCCAGCAGAGCTCAAGTGGAGGCTCCCCAATCCCCCAGTACGGCCTGTACCAACGTAAGTGCCGCTACTGCCGCCGTGTCCGCGCGTAGAATGCGAGGGCCGAGCGCAATGCGCACGACCTTTGAACGCTTGAGCAGAGCCGCCCGCTCTACATCGGCGAACCCGCCTTCCGGGCCAATTAATACAGCAAGAGGCTGGCCCTGGCCGCACCGCGCAGCGCTTAAGGCCGCCACAGGGTCCGCCACCTCCGCATTTTCATCGCAAAATACCAGTAGACGGTCGGGATCATCAGCGATCCGATCAAACGGCATTGGCTCGGCGACAACCGGGATACCCAGGATGCCACATTGCTCGGCGGCCTCGATTACATTGGCACGCATCCGGTCGAGATTGATGCGCGTGACTTGCGTGTGCTGGGTAATCACCGGCTGGAGCAGAGAGGCACCCATCTCCACTGCCTTTTGCACCATATAGTCGAGGCGGGCGTGCTTAAGAGGAGCGAACAGGAAATGCAGCTCCTTTGTCCGAGGCTGCGTGCGCGCACACGCACCAATCGACGCCGCCGCAGCCCGCTTGCCGACGGAAGAGAGGCTAGCCTGCCATTCGCCATCGCGGCCGTTGAACAGCAATACCTCATCGCCCCGCCTTAACCGGAGCACGTTGATAAGATAGTTTGCCTGGTCCTGGTCCAGCGAAACCTCGCCGCCCGCGGCCAACGGCGCGTCCACAAAAAGGCGGGGGGTGCGGAAATCATAACGCGGCATGGGTTAACCGTTGCAAGGCGACAGCCGGCACCCGTTTACGCGCTCTGACGGGGCTGCGCGAGGCCCATTGGACAAGGTCCTCTTGCCGCCTTCCCGACGCATTCGGGTTGTTATAAGCCACTCCGGAAAAGTCCCGCGCGTATAATACAACGGAGACAAGAGGGGTCAGTCCCATGAGATTGCGCTGGGCAACGGTCGCCCTATGCATGGTTCCGCTGTGCGCCGACGTGGCGAACGCACAATTTCAACCTGTACAACCTGCACCGCCGCAGCAGGAACCGCCCTGCGTCAAGGAATTCTTCAAGATGCGTGACGACGCCGAGAAGAAGGGGCTGGCGATCAAGACGGCGAACGAGCGCAAAGCTTCGCCAAAGGAGGCTTGCCAACTATTCGGTGCGCTGCTCGCTGCGCAATCAAAGATGCTCAAGTATGCCAACGAAAATTCGGTATGGTGCGGTATCCCTCCGCAGGTTACGGAGAATCTCAAACAGGCCGTCGCCAAGGTTTCCGAGATCCGTACCAAAGTCTGCCAGGCCGCCGCGGCGCCCGCCCAACGACCACCCAGCCTGAGCGATGCGCTCACCAATCCTGCTCCGGACTCTAGCAACATCAAGACCGGGCGCGGCACGTTCGACACTCTGACCGGCAGCCCGATCGGAAAATGAACGAGAGCTCCGGACGCGTCGCCGATGCGACCGGAAACTGGGTCGACAGTCTCGCGCCACCCTTCAGCCGCCCCTATTTGCGACTCGCACGCCTCGACCGGCCAATCGGTTCCTGGCTGCTGCTGATGCCGTGTTGGTGGTCGGTTGGTCTTGCCGGCATGCATGAGGGGCGCTTCCCAGGCTTGTGGCCCATCGTGCTTTTCTTCGTCGGCGCTTTTGCAATGCGCGGCGCCGGCTGCACCTGGAACGATCTGGTCGATCGCAATCTCGATGGGCTGGTCGAACGCACGCGCTCGCGGCCGATCCCTTCGAAACAGGTCACGATCGCGCAAGCGACCACTTTCATGCTGGCGCAGGCACTCGTCGGCCTACTGGTGCTGATCCAGTTCAATCACTTTACTGTTGTCACCGGCTTCGCTTCATTGCTGGTGGTCGTCATCTACCCGTTCATGAAACGCATCACCTATTGGCCGCAGATTTTCCTCGGCCTTGCCTTCTCATGGGGCGCTTTGATGGGCTGGCCAGCCGCGTTCGGCCGGCTCGATTGGCCCGCACTCGTGCTCTATGCTGGATCGATTTGTTGGGTGATCGGATATGACACCATCTACGCCCATCAGGACCGCGAGGACGATCTTCTGATCGGAATCAAGTCGACTGCACTGTTATTCGGCGAGCGCACGCGACCGATGCTGACGAGCTTTTACGTTGCTGCTGTGGTGCTAATCGCAGGGGCGGGGCTGATGGCCGGCGGGGGTATATTCTTCATGATCGGCTTGATCGCCTTCGCTGGGCATCTGGCCTGGCAAGTGACGCGGCTCGATATCGACGATCCGGAACACTGCCTAATGCTGTTCAAATCCAATCGTGATGCCGGCCTTATTCTGTTCGGCGCGATGCTGATCGACGCGGCGGTCTAGTGGGCGGTCAAGCGGTCATCAGTGGACTTGATTTTCTTGGAAGTTGCGCGCGGTGACGCTGTAGGCACAACCGTGCCGGTAATGTCGTTGCCGTCCAATTCAATGTCGGTAGCGGCGCCATGGTGTTGGACAGCAGGCTTCAAACCAAGCAACACATCGTCTGCATCCAGAAGATAACCGTCCGCGCCAGGTACTGCCGCCGGCGAAAAGCTCTTCTGGACGTTCTTCTGGACTGCACCTGTAAATGCGGGACCGCGCTGCCTGCCGGCATAGACCGCCCGGGCTTTTCCTGCCGCCACTTCGCCGGAAATCGCCTCCGGCCGACAAGGACGCTCTCCGCTCGAACGGCGCATCAGGTCGACATGGATGTGATTGTAGTGGGCGGCGTTGTAGCCGGGAGCCAGCACCGTCGTAAAATTATCGCAGGCCGCAAGATGAACGTCGCGCAGGAAGCCCTGCTCTTCCGGCGTGCCATGCCAGCCCTCCTGCACCGTAACCCGGCGGCCATCGGCAAACGTGAAGGCAGCAATGTCGATCGCATTGCCGAACGCATGTTCGGATATTCCCGAACCACCGGCGCCAACCATGCCACGGCATGAATAGGCGGAGATTTGCTTAATCTCGGTGACCGGCGTGCCGAACCAGCGCATCGCCGCAGGTTGGACGCCCTCGCCCACCCAGTGGTCGAGTGCGGAGACGATCGGACAAGCCAGTGTCGCGGGCGGCGTGAGAGTGGCGGGCGTGATGTTGGCCACCGTTTGCCGGCCGCGTGTGGGCCCGAGCGGTGGCGACGCACGCTGTGGCGACTGATAAACCGGGCCGCCATAGTCGCGCTGCGGCAGCTGATAGACCGGCGCACCATAGACGCGCTGCGGCGAATACGTACTGGACGCGCGGCCTGGCGGCAGCACGGCATCGTCGGGAATATCATTGGGTAATGGCGCTGCGCTCGGCGTAACGCCGGGCTCGGCGCCCGGCGCGCTCAGTGAAATCGGCTGGCCGCCTGGCACGACGGAATTGGATCGTTCGGCTGGGGGCGCTCCCGGCACCCAGCGCATTCGTGGCGCCTGCGTGGACTGCACCGGCATCGGCGCGGCTTGTATGGGTGCAGGTGGCGCGTATTGCGGCTCATTGATTGGCCAGCGCGGCATCTCTGCGGAGCTGTTGGGAATCGATCCGGGCGGACGAGGATCATCTGCATAACCGATGGCCGGCGCGCTCTCGCCCAGGGCCGTGACCTTGAGCGGAAAATCGGCACCACACATGCCCGGGCCTTCGATTGGCTCGATCTGAACGACCCCGATGCCGATCTTGACGGAACCCGACTTCAAACATTCAACCTCGGCTTGGTGCCGCCAGGCCGCCCGTTCGCCAGACATGAAGCTGCGACCGCAGCCGGCAAGCGCCAGCAACAGACCTGCGCCGACGATATAAAACCCCACGCCACCCTTCATACCCGCAAAAATGCGAGCAGTTTCTTTAACGAGGCTTCAACGCCTATGGCCGGCGATTTCGTTAAGGATAAGAAATCCTTGCCAAAATGTGCCGCCTACCTTGAACCGCTTGCTGCTTTCGGTTCACATCACTACGTGGGGACGCGATTATTCGGGGCGAATGATCTCATCGGAAAACCGGTTCTTTTCGGGATCATGCATCTGAGGAGATTCATGAAAGGCAAGGCCCGATATATTTTTCCGGTCATGATTAGTGCGCTCATTGTCTTTGTGGTGAGCGGCGTCGTGACCTTTAGCAATATTGGATTGCGCGCCGACTTCGTGCCACGCTGGCTCAAGGCCTTCGCCACCGGTTGGCCGGTCGCCGCCCCACTCGCGTTCTTCGCAATTCCACACGTTCGCCGCACAACCGATGCGATCGTGCGAATGATCGACGGCCAAGCCTAGAGCTTCACTGCGCCGGCTTGATCGCGAGCGTCTCGCCGATCTGCTTCACGGTCGCACGCTGATCATCGAGCGCCGCCGCGAATTCGGCAGGCGTTCCCGGATTGACCACTTGTCCCGTGGCGCTGAGTTTCGCCTCGACCTCCGGATCGCTTACGACCTGGCGGATATCAGCTGCGATACGGTCGCGAATGGACTGCGGGATATCACGTGGGCCAAGCACGCCGACCAGGCCATCGAACTCCAGCGCCTTGTAACCGGCTTCTGACGCAGTCGGAATGTCGTTCAGCGCCTTGGCGTGCTGACGGTTGGTCAAGGCAATGACCTTGACCTTACCGGCCTGCACCCGTGGCCGCATGATCGCGTACGCTCCGACAAAGGCGTGGATGCGTCCTTCGGCAAGATCATTGATGGCTTGCACAGCATCTTTGTAAGGCACCTTGGCCATGTCGAGTTTTTCGGTCTTCAGCCACGCGGCGAACAATAGATCGTTGGCGCCAGTGACAGAGGCGTAGTTCAACTTGCCGGGCTCCGCTTTGATCTTCGCGGCCAGTTCCTTGATCGTGGATACGTTGAGGTCAGCCGGCACGCCGAGCGCGATCAATGTATTGGTCACGCGCGCGATGGGCGTGAGATCTTTCGGATCGTAGGGCAGCTTGTCGTGCAGCAATGGGTGGGCGGTGAAAGTAGACGCCGGCGCGAACAGAAGCACATGATCATCGTGCGCGCTGAGCACCGCGGTGATGGCGAGGAAGGCGTCGCCACCGGGACGGTTCTCGACGACAACCGGCTGGCCCCATTTCACCGCAAGCTTGTCGGCCAATAGTCGCGCGGTGATATCGACGCCCGAACCCGGACCAAGCGGAATGATAAATCGGACCGGGCGCTGCGGCCATGACTGACCGGGAATTTGTGCTTGCGCAAATGATCCCACGGCAAGCGCAGCTGCCGCGCAAATGGCAAGGGTCGACAAGGCGTGGCGCAAACGTGGCATTGTACCCTCCCGAATACTCAGTTTCTGAGCGAGGCAGATTGAGCTCCAATGGCCCCACATTGTCGTTTGACTTTCTTAGTCTATTTCACCGTTTGTGCAGTGCAGGATATCGACAACTTTTTATGGATTGTCGCGAATTTGTCATCTGAATACCACTCGCACGAAGACACTTTACTTACCCCCAGCGTTTTTTTGCAAAGCGCGATCAATTGGTTGGTATCGCCATGTGCGCCATGCATGGACGGCCGCCCAAATTTTGCCCGAACAAGGCGCGACCAGTTTCGATGACTTCGCATGGTGTGCTATAATTTTATATCAAAAGGGAGGCACCTGCCGTGGACCTTTCCTTGAGGCTGAATGCACTGGCGGTATGTGCCGTATTTGTATTCGTCGGCGCAATTCTGCTGGGCGCATTCTGAGTTCAAGAGGCCCGACGACGACGCCAAACCAAAAATTGCCGGTGTAAAACCGGTCGAGGGATTCAGACACCGGAGAGCCAAACTCTCCGGTGTTTTATTTTTGCGTTCCGCTGTCGTCCCGGACGAGCCAAGCGAGGCCTGAGGACGACAAGGAGACCGTTTTACGCCGCGACGATGCTGGGCGATGCGTGCAGATCGTAGTTGAGGATCGGCGCGAGCCACTTTTCCGTTTCGCCTACGCTCCACCCTTTACGCTTGGCGTAATCTTCCACTTGATCGCGCTCAATTTTGCCGACGCCGAAATAGGCGCTCTGCGGGTGGCTGAAGTAAAGCCCGCACACCGCCGCGCCCGGCCACATCGCGAAGCTTTCGGTGAGTTTCACGCCAATGCGTTGACTCTCCAACAGTTTGAACAGCGTGCCCTTTTCGGTGTGATCGGGTTGCGCCGGATAGCCAGGGGCCGGACGGATGCCACGATATTTTTCGGCGGCCAGTTGTTCGCCGCTTAGCGCCTCATCGCGGGCATAGCCCCAAAACTCCTTGCGCACACGCTGATGCAAGCGTTCGGCGAAAGCTTCGGCCAGACGGTCGGCCAACGCCTTCACCATGATGGCGGAGTAGTCGTCATTGGCGCGCTTGAAACGCTCAGCGACCTCGTCCTCGCCGATGCCGGCGGTCACAATGAAGCCGCCGACATAGTCGGCAAGCCCGCTGTCGCGCGGCGCGATGAAATCGCTCAGCGCGGTATTGGCACGGCCCTCGCGCTTGGACAGCTGTTGCCGCAAAGTATGCAACACAGCGATCGGCTCGCCGCGATCCTCGTCGCCGAAAACATGGATATCGTCGCCCTCGGCATTCGCCGGCCAGAACCCGAACGCGGCGCTCGCCCTGAACCAATGCTCGGCCACGATCTTGTCCAACATCGCGCACGCATCGTCGTACAAGGGGCGCGCAGCAGGGCCGAATTTTGCATCGTCCAGGATTGCGGGAAATTTGCCGGAAAGCTCCCAGGTCGAGAAAAACGGCGTCCAGTCGATATAATCGATCAGTTCCTTGATCGGATATTCGGTCAGAAGCTTCGTTCCAATAAAGTCGGGCTTTGGCGGCTGGTAGGCGCCCGACCAATCAAGTTTGAGCGCATTGGCGCGAGCCGCCGCAAGCGGCAACCGCGCTTTGTCCTCCTGGGCGCGCGCATGCGCGGCGGCAATACGGGCATACTCTCCGCGCAGCTCGGCCACATAGCGGGCGCGCGTATCAACCGACATCAGCGTCTGCGCCACGCCGACCGCGCGGCTTGCATCGTTCACATAGACGGTCTGCCCGCGCTGGTAATTCGGATGAATCTTCACTGCCGTGTGGACACGGCTGGTGGTGGCGCCGCCGATCATCAGTGGTAAATCGAAGCCTTGCCGCTCCATCTCCGCCGCCACATGGCACATTTCATCGAGGGAGGGCGTAATCAGCCCGGACAAGCCGATAATGTCGGCTTTCTCAGTGCGCGCGGTCTCAAGGATTTTCGCCGCTGGCACCATGACTCCGAGATCGACCACCTCGTAGTTGTTGCACTGGAGCACAACGCCGACAATATTTTTGCCGATATCGTGCACATCGCCTTTCACTGTCGCCATCACGATCTTGCCGTTGGAGCCGCCGTGCTGGCGGCCATCCTTTTGCTGCTCCATGAAGGGCATCAGATAGGCGACGGCCTGTTTCATCACGCGCGCGGATTTTACCACCTGCGGCAGGAACATTTTTCCTGAGCCGAACAGGTCGCCGACGACGTTCATGCCACCCATCAGCGGGCCTTCAATCACGTCGAGCGGGCGCCTGGCGCGCGTGCGCGCCTCCTCGACGTCAGCTTCGATGAAATCGGTGATACCGTGAACCAGTGCATGCGTCAGTCGCTTCTCGACCGGCTGTTCGCGCCACGCGAGATCAACTTCCCTAGCCTCTTGTCCGGCGCCGTGGAATTTTTTGGCAAGGTTCAACAACCGTTCGGCCGCGTCGGAACGGCGATTAAGCACAACGTCCTCGCAGGCCTCGCGCAATTCCGGGTCGAGATCGTCATAGACCGCGATCTGGCCAGCATTGATGATCCCCAAATCCATGCCGGCCTTGATGGCGTGGAATAGAAACACTGAATGCATCGCCTGGCGCACCTGCTCGTTGCCGCGGAAAGAGAACGACAGATTCGATACGCCGCCGGACACATGCGCGTGCGGCAGACTCCCCCGTATCCAACGCGCGGCCTCGATGAAGGCGACGCCGTAGCCGTTGTGCTCCTCCATTCCAGTGGCAATGGCGAAGATATTCGGGTCGAAAATAATGTCTTCGGGCGGAAAGCCTACCTGATTGACCAGAAGGTCGTAGGCGCGTTTGCAGATCGACGTCTTGCGTTTGAGTGTATCGGCTTGGCCCTTCTCGTCGAACGCCATCACCACGACCGCCGCACCATAGCGGCGCACGGTGCGGGCGTGCTCGATAAATGCCGTCTCACCCTCCTTCATTGAGATCGAATTCACCACTGGCTTGCCCTGCACGCATTTCAGGCCCGCCTCGATTACGGAAAACTTCGAGGAATCGATCATCACCGGCACGCGCGCAATGTCCGGCTCGGCGGCAATGAGATTGAGGAACGTCGTCATCGCCTGTTCGGAATCGAGCAGGCCTTCATCCATGTTAACGTCGATCACCTGCGCGCCGCTTTCCACCTGCTCGCGCGCGATCGACAGCGCCGTCACATAGTCGCCGGCAGTGATCAGTTTGCGGAATTTGGCCGAGCCGGTGACGTTGGTACGCTCGCCCACATTGACGAAAGGAATTTCCGGGGTGAGTGCAAATGACTCAAGCCCGGAGAGGCGCAATTGCCGCGGCAGGTCCGGAACGACGCGCGGGGCCTTGCCGGCGACGGCTTTCGCGATTGCCGCGATATGGTCAGGCGTAGTGCCGCAACAGCCACCGACAACATTGACCAAGCCGGCCTCAGCAAATTCGCCGAGGAGCTCTGCCATATAGCCGGGGCTCTCGTCGTAGTAGCCAAACTCGTTCGGTAGGCCGGCATTCGGATAGGCGCACACGAAGGTATCGGCCAGCCGTGCCAACTCCGCAATATGTGCGCGCATTTCGCGTGCGCCGAGCGCGCAATTAAGACCGATTGTCACCGGTGCGGCGTGTTTCACTGAATTCCAGAACGCACCAGGAGTCTGTCCCGACAGCAGGCGGCCGGAGCGATCGGTGATCGTGCCGGAGATCATCACTGGCACGTCGAGGCCGCGTTCGTCGCAAACTTCCGAAATAGCGTAGATCGCCGCTTTGGCGTTGAGCGTGTCGAAGATAGTCTCGATCAGGAGTAGGTCTGCGCCGCCATCAATCAGTCCGCGCACCTGCTCGCCGTAAGCAGTGCGCAATTGATCGAAGGTGATCGCTCGAAAGCCGGGATTGGCGACGTCCGGCGAGATTGAGGCGGTACGATTCGTGGGCCCGAGCGCGCCGGCGACGAAGCGACGGCGGCCGTCTTCTTTTTCCGCTCGCGCTGCCGCCTCACGTGCGAGCGTCGCGCCGGCCTCGTTGAGCTCGTAGGCAATGCCCTCCATGCCGTAGTCGGCTTGCGCAATGGTCGTCGAGGAGAAAGTGTTGGTGGAAACGATGTCGGCACCGGCGCGGAAGTACGCGAGATGGATATCGCGCACGGCGTCCGGGCGGCTGAGATTGAGCAGGTCGTTGTTGCCGCGCACCTCTCGGTTCCAGGCATCGAAACGGGCACCGCGATAGCCTTCCTCGTTGAGCTTCAGCGCCTGGATCATTGTGCCCATGGCGCCGTCGAGCACGAGAATGCGCCGTTTCAGGAAGCTGACAAACTCAGATCGTAGGTTTTTGTCGGGCATTATCCTGCCAATTGCTCAGGCGTGCTCTGGGAAGAGGTTGCCGGCCTCAGGCCCAGAAGGTGGCAAATCGCGAACACGAGATCGGCGCGATTCATGGTGTAAAAGTGGAAGGTAGTGACCCCGCGATCGACGAGATCGAATACCTGCTCGGCCGCGACCGCGGCGGCAATCAGCTTACGTGTGGCAGCGTCGTTATCGAGGCCATGAAAGCGTTCGGCGAGCCATGCCGGCACCGAGGCGCCGCAACGCTTGGCAAACCCGGTAGTGGCCTTGAAGTTTTGCACCGGCAGGATGCCCGGCACGACGGGTATGTGGATTCCCCGCGCGCGGACGCGATCGAGATAGCGGAAATAGAGGTCGTTCTCGAAGAAAAACTGGGTGATGGCGCGGGTCGCGCCGGCATCGACCTTCGCCTTGAGCATGTCGATGTCGGCTTCAACCGTCGGGCTGTCGGGGTGCTTTTCCGGATAGGCCGACACTGAAATTTCAAAATCGGAGGCGATGCGCTTGATCCCGGCAGCGAGATCGGCAGCGTTGCTGTAGCCGCCCGGGTGAGGCGCATATTTGGCGCCGGCCCCACTCGCGGGATCGCCGCGCAACGCCACGATATGGCGCACGCCGACATCATGATAAGTGCGCACGATCCCATCTATTTCATCGCGCGTGGCAGCGACGCAGGTTAGATGCGCAGCTGGCGTCAGCGGTGTCTCGGCCAGGATGCGCTTGACCGTCGAATGGGTGCGTTCGCGTGTGGTGCCACCGGCACCATAGGTCACCGACACGAAATTCGGCGCCACCGGTGCCAGACGCTCAATCGACTCCCAGAGGATTTTCTCCATCTCCTCGCTGTTAGGCGGGAAGAATTCGAACGATACGCCAATGCGGCGGTTGTCGTCGCGCGTGAAACGGCTCAGGCGTACGGGGCTGTTCATTAAGCCACCTCCCGCCGTTGCGGAGCGGCCATCAGTGCGCGCGTGTCGCGCGCAAGCCACAGCGAGACCGCGATCTCGCCATCGGAGCCAGGCTCGGGCGCAAGCGATTTGTGCAGCACTGGCTCCAGACCCGAGGCGGTCATCCATTGCGTGACCGTCTCCGGCGCAAATCCTAGGCGGCGATGAGCAAATTGCTCGCGCAAGAATTCCTGCTCGTGCGGCGCAAAGTCGATCACCAGCAGCCGCCCGCCCGGGCGGAGCACGCGCGCCGCTTCGCGGATCGCGCGCGTGCCATCATCGAGGAAGTGCAGCACCTGATGCAGGATGACAACGTCAAAGGAATCGTTGGCGAGCGGCAAATCGTAAATGTCGCCCTGGCGTACGCTGCAGTTTTTCAGACCTGCGCGCTCCAGCCGGTCGCGCGCGAGCAGCAGCATGTCGAGCGAGAGATCGAGACCAAGCCCGCGCTCAATTTCTCGGCCGAAGAGTTCGAGCATGCGCCCGGTGCCGGTGCCGAGATCGAGCAGCGAGCGGAACGGCTTGTCGGCGAGCGCGGCGCGGATCGCGTCCTCGACCGCATTGTCTGCCACGTGCAATTTGCGGATGCGGTCCCATTCGGCGGCATGCGCGCGGAAATAGGCTTGCGCCGCGGCAGCGCGCGCCTGCCGCACCGAGGCGAGCCGCTGACGGTCGCGCGCAATAGTTTGGTCGGAGGGATTGAGGTGCTCGATCAGCGCGCGCGCAACGTCCGCGCCCCCGCCGTGCTCCGCGAGACGAAAGAAGGCCCACGTCCCCTCGCGGAAGCGCTCGACAAGGCCGGCCTCGGCCAGGAGCTTCAGGTGGCGCGAAATGCGGGGCTGCGATTGCCGCAGGATGTCAGTAAGGTCGGAAACGGTCAGCTCGGCCTCGGCCAGTAGCGCGAGCACTCGCAGACGCGTCTCCTCGCCCGCCGCCTTGAGCGCGGAATTGAGGGCTTCGAAACCGAGCTTTCCGTTACTGTTCATTTGACTGGACAGGCTCGTTTTGGGCCATTTCCCATTATATAAAGATATCTTTATACGTTGAAACGGCCGTCTGCAAGCTTGTCGTCATTCCGGAACGGCCCGAAGGGCCAGACCCGGAATTCAGAGCCAGCATGAAGCCGCTTCTGGATTCCGGGTTCGCTCGCTACGCTCGCGCCCCGGAATGACCGGAAAAAGGATCGGCGATGACCACCAAAGACTTCGGCATCCGCAACGGCGAAAAGGCGGTCGAGCTTCCCCGCCAGCCGGATGCCGGCCTTTATTTCATCGGCCGCATTCATACGCCCTGGAAGGAACGCAAGGGCTGCCCGAAGAACGCCCGCGAATCGCAGGCGGTTTGCGTCGTCGACGTCGACCCGCGGTGGCGGGAAGGCCTCAAGGATGTTGAGACCTGCAGCCATGTCGTTCTGCTTTATTGGATGGATAAATCGCCACGAAACCTCGTGCTGCAGTTGCCTGGCCACCGCGGCGTGCAGCACGGCACCTTCGCCCTGCGCTCGCCTGCCCGGCCCAACCCGTTGGCCATGAGCGTGGTCAAGTTACTGCGCGTGGACGGTAACCGGCTGTCGGTCGTCGGGCTCGACTGCCTTGACGGCACGCCGCTCATCGACATCAAGCCGTATTTCGCGTCAACCGATAGCGTACCGGAAGCAGTGGTGGGCTGGCACAAGAGTAAGGACTAAGCGTCCCAAACGCGATTTTCGCCCTCTTGGTTCCTGCGGCTTAAGGACTTTTACCTAGTCAGCTTCAGGAACCATTGAACCCTCTCGGACTTGTCCCAATTAAAAGAGGGGAGGAAGAATTGATGAGGATGCCATGTGCAAGTCATTCACGTTTGTCGCCTTGGTTGGTGCCGTCGCACTAACGTACGGTGCTGCCAGCGCTGATCCCCTGTTCGCATTCCTCACACCTCCAACTCAAACTCAAATCGCACCGCAAGCTGTCGAGCCCGCGCTGGCCGAAGATCGCGACGACGCACAGGTCGTCCCCCGGCTGCAACGGCAAATCGTCAACTACAATAGCGCCGAGGCGTCTGGCACCATCATTATCGATACCCCACACACTTTCCTTTATTACGTGCTCGGCAATGGCAAGGCGATCCGTTACGGCATTGGTGTCGGCCGTGAAGGCTTCACCTGGTCGGGCGTGAAATCGATCGCGCGCAAGGCCGAATGGCCGGACTGGTATCCGCCGGCCGAGATGCTATCGCGCCAGCCCTACCTGCCGCGCATGACCGCCGGCGGCCTGGGTAATCCGCTCGGCGCACGTGCTATGTATATCGCCGATACACAATATCGCATTCACGGCACCAACGCACCGAGCACCATCGGCAAGCACGTCTCGAGCGGCTGTATTCGGCTCACCAATAACGACGTGATTGATCTCTTCAATCGCGTACAGGTTGGCGCGAAAGTCATCGTGCTGCCGCAGACTGCTGTCGCGCAAGCCCGTCTCAGCAAGCTTCGCTGATGCAGTACACAGCTGATCTGTAACAGCATCCGGCCTCTGGCCGCTACTATGCAAACCTGACCGGCCTCGCGGTCATTTTCCTGTGCGCTTGTGCATAGGTGCTTGCGCCGGATAAACCCATCCCCACTCGTCCCTGCGCAAGCGGGGACCCAGTCTGGAATCCCGCTTGCGCGGGGATGAGGTGGCAAGGAGCGGAAACACATGCGTATTGCAGCTATGGCAGCGGGCGCGGTCGGCGGATACTTCGGCGCGCGCATGGCGACGGCGGGCCACGATGTATTCTTCATCGCACGCGGCGCTCATCGGGATGCAATCGCCAGAACTGGCCTCAAGATCGAGAGCGTGCACGGCGATCTGCATCTGCCGAAGCCAAACGTCACTGACGATCCTGCCAAAGTCGGGCCAGTCGACATCGTGCTGTTCGCGGTCAAGCTTTGGGACACCGAAATGGCGGTGGCTGCCGCGCGCCCGTTGCTCGGACCCGACAGCCGTCTCATTACGTTTCAGAACGGCGTCGACAGCGTCGAGCGTATTTCGAGCGTGCTGGGAGCGGAGCGAACCGTCGGCGGTGCCGCCTATATCGCGACCACCATCGCTTCGCCGGGCGTGATAAAGCACACCAGCCAATTCGCGACCATTCGCTTTGGCCGCCCCGACAAGAAGCCCGATGCCACGCTCAACGCGTTCGTAGATGCCGGCAAAGCCGCCAAGCTCGACATTGCGCTGTCTGCCGATATCGAACGCGAGCTATGGCAGAAATTCATTTTCCTCACCGCCATGGCTGGCTCGACGGCAAGCTTACGATCTCCTATCGGTCCGATCATTGCCGACCCCGAGTTGCGCGTCTTTTTCCGAGCCCTGATGGAGGAGGCCTTTGCGGTCGGCAAAGCGAGAGGCGTCGCGCTGGATCCCGCCTATCTCGACGAGCGCATGAATTTCGTGATCGGCAAGGTCGAACCCAGCATGAAAGCTTCGATGGCGCACGATCTCGAACGCGGCAACCGGCTGGAGCTCGATTGGCTAGCCGGTAAGGTGCGTACGCTCGGCCGTGAACTGGGCATTCCGACGCCAGCGAGCGATACCGTTTATACCGTGCTCAAGCTGCATCGCATGGGCTCTCACTGATGAACAGAAGAAGCTCCGGGCGCGTGGCCGGGGGCCCCGTGTGGCAACGGCTGGAAAGGGCAAACTAAATCAGCCGCTCCCGTTCGTTATTGTCGATGATCATCGGCCCCATTAAGAAACGGCACGTTGAATTTGTCGATGTTGGCGCAATGCACGCGCTCGCTCACTACCAGCCGCACAGGTTGGCGCCGATCCCGCACCAGACGAGCGCGTAAGGTTCGCAAATTTCTCGCCTGGCGCCTCGTCGCGCCAACGCCTAAGATTCGTCGTGCGGCGAATCGAGCGGAACATGAGCGGCAGGCTCGATACATTCATCTACTACGCAACCGCGCCCATCCGGCTGTTCGGCCGCTCGCGTAAATTCCGCTTGGCTTTAGGCGCCGCCTGCATAATTGCCGTCTGCTCCGCCGCCACGCTCTGGGCGCTCAACCGCTACATTCCTGCCGACAGCGGATTACCGGAAGCGCTTGCGATTCTGCAGCCGCCACATCCTTTGCAGTCGGTGACGCGTGCGTCGCATGTGATCGCGCCGGTCGCGCTCGCGCTCACGGCTATCGGACAGACGCTCGACGCCGCCGCCCCTCGCGAATTTGCTGGCAAGAACGACAATCCGGTCACGCAACTGCTCGGCCAGGCCGAGATCGGTCTCACGGTAACGCGCGGCAGATGTCCGCCACCGGGCAACCGAACACGCTAACAATCATCACGCCCCTCAATGGCACCGTTCGTATCACGGGCCAGATCGGCAATACGGCCGGCAAGGCGGTGGGCGGCGTTGGCGGCGCGATCGGCAACCTAATCGGCGGCAATGCGGTCGGCAAACAGATCGAGGATCTCGCCGTCAAAACTCTCGATCAGCGCACCGATTTTCGCGGCAATGTGGTGGTGACGTCGCGGCCGCAGCTGACGCCATCATGGCGGATGGAGCCCAACCTCACCGGCCGGCTCGATGTGGGTGACGCCGGCACTAACATTGCCGGCGTCAAGATCAATCTCGGCAGCGAGATCAAGTCGGTGCTCGATCCGATCGTCAGCAACCAGATCACGGCGCTGCAATCGCGGCTGCGCAACGATCCGACGATCGAGCGCAGCGCGCGCGAGCAATGGGCCAGGATGTGCCGCTCGATCCCGCTCGGTGGCGGCAATACCGGGCTGCCGCCGCTATGGCTGGAGATGCGCCCTGTCCGCGCTGCCGCCGCGCAGCCGCAGGTCGATGCCCACAATGTCACGATCACCATTGGCGTGCAGGCAGAAACGCGTATTCTGCCGAACGAGACCAAACCAAATTGTCCGTTCCCGGCGCAGCTCGATCTGGTGCCGCCGATGCAGGATGGCGTGCTCGCAGTCGGCGTGCCGATCGACATGCCCTTCACCGAGCTCAACAGCCTGATCGAGCCGCAGCTCAAGGGCCGTCATTTTCCCGAAGACGGCAGTGGGCCAGTCGACGTCGAGGTGCTGCGCGCGAGCCTGGTAGCAGCGGGCGACAGACTGTTGATCTCGCTGCGCGTGAACGCACACGAAAAGAAAAGCTGGTTCGGGTTCGGCACGGAAGCAACCGTGCATATCTGGGGCAAGCCTGCGCTTGATCCACAAAACCAGATTCTGCGGTTGACTGAGATTTCGCTCGCCGTGGAGTCAGAGGCTACATTCGGGCTGCTTGGCACCGCTGCGCGCGCAGCCATGCCCTATTTGCAGAAGGCGCTCGCCGACAAGGCCGTGATCGATCTCAAGCCATTTGCCAATGACGCCAGGGCCAAGATCGCTGCTGCGCTCACCGAATTTCAGCAGGTCGGCAACGGCGTGCGGGTCGACGCCACCGTGAACGGTGTGCGCCTCATCGGCATCGAATTCGATACACAGACATTGCGCGTGATTGCGGAAGCCAACGGCGCGGTGAAGGTTGCGGTGACGCAATTGCCGCGGACGTGAGGCGCAGCTTTGCGGCTAGACAATACCCTTCAGTACTTTGTGTCCCGGGTCTGAGAGCCTCTCAGTTCGTCATTGCCGCCGGATGGACCACTCCCACCGTCGTCCCCGCGAAGGCGGGGACCCATACTCCATGTCTTTTCTACATCTTGAGCACGCGGTTATGGGTCCCGGTTCGCGCTCGCGGAGCCTGTCACCTGGCCGCACTTTGCGCGGACCCGTTGGCTCGCTTGGCCGGAACGACAGGGAGGCGTCATTGACACCCCTGCCTCCGCGCATACATTAAATATTGTTCCGAGGGGTGCCCGATGGGCTGAGAAAGACCCTTTGAACCTGATCCGGGTTATGCCGGCGAAGGGACAGGACAATCGATGCATCAATCGCTGACAATCGCGAGGCTGGGTGGGCCGGTGCTTTCCGCGATCGGCATCGGCATGTTGGCGAACCAAGCGAGTCGTTCGGCCTGTCGGTTCTCAGCTATTCGAACTTTTTCACCATCGACGGTGGGATCGCCGTGCTCCTGGGCGTGCTGCTCTGCTATTTCGGCTATCTCGATCCGCCACAACTGTTCCCGGAGCGTGCGCCCGCGCGGCGCAGATCACGTCTACGAGGAGAAGGTAAATGAATATCCACGATCCCAACGTCACCCTCCCGAAGGTCACCACCGGCGCGCTGCCCGCTTCGCGCAAGGTCTACTCGAATCCTGAGGCCGCGCCCGACTTGCGCGTGCCGATCCGCGAGATTTCACTGGATGCGTCATCGGGCGAGCCGGCGCTTCCCGTTTACGACACCACCGGTGCCTACACCGATCCGGACGTGACCATCGACGTGGAAAAAGGCCTCTCGCGCACTCGCATCGAGTGGGTGAAACAGCGCGGTGGTGCCGAACAATATGAAGGCCGGCCGATCCAGCCTGTCGACAACGGCAATGTGACCGGCAAGCACCTGGCGCGCAATTTCCCAAATACGCCGAAGCCGTGGCGCGCATTGGATGGCAAGCCTGTTACGCAATATGAATTTGCCAAGGCCGGCGTCATCACTAAGGAGATGATCTACGTCGCCGAGCGCGAAAATCTTGGCCGCAAGAAACAGCTGGAACGCGCCGAAGCTGCGCTCGCAGACGGCGAGCAGTTCGGCGGCGCGATGCCCGCCTTCATCACGCCGGAATTCGTACGCAGCGAGATCGCACGCGGCCGCGCCATTATTCCGTCCAACATCAACCATGCCGAACTCGAGCCGATGATCATCGGCCGCAATTTTTTGGTGAAGATAAACGCCAATATCGGCAATTCCGCTGTCACCTCGTCGGTCGAGGAAGAAGTCGAGAAGATGGTGTGGGCGATCCGCTGGGGCGCCGACACGGTGATGGACCTCTCAACCGGCCGCAACATCCACAACACGCGCGAATGGATCCTGCGCAACTCGCCGGTGCCGATCGGCACCGTGCCGATCTACCAGGCGCTGGAAAAGGTCAACGGCGATCCCGTCAAGCTCGACTGGGAATGCTACAAGGACACGCTGATCGAACAATGCGAACAGGGCGTCGACTATTTCACCGTCCACGCCGGCGTGCGGTTGGCTTACGTGCCGCTCACTGCCGACCGTGTCACCGGCATCGTGTCGCGCGGCGGTTCGATCATGGCGAAGTGGTGCCTGTCGCGGCACAAGGAATCGTTCCTCTATGAGCGCTTCGACGAGATTTGCGATATCATGCGCAAATATGACGTATCGTTCTCGCTCGGCGACGGCTTGCGTCCCGGCTCGATCGCCGACGCCAACGACCGCGCACAATTCGCCGAGCTGGAAACGCTGGGCGAGCTCACGCAGATCGCCTGGAAGAAAGGCTGCCAGGTGATGATCGAAGGCCCCGGCCACGTGCCGATGCACAAAATCAAGATCAACATGGACAAGCAGCTGAAAGAGTGTGGCGAGGCGCCGTTCTATACGCTTGGGCCCCTCACCACCGACATCGCGCCCGGCTACGACCACATCACCAGCGGCATCGGGGCCGCCATGATCGGCTGGTTTGGCTGCGCCATGCTCTGCTACGTGACGCCGAAGGAGCATCTTGGCCTGCCAGACCGCAACGACGTGAAAGAAGGCGTCATCACCTACAAGATCGCGGCGCACGCTGCCGATCTCGCCAAGGGTCATCCGGCAGCGCAACTGCGCGACGACGCATTGAGCCGCGCGCGCTTTGACTTCCGCTGGCAGGACCAGTTCAACCTCGGGCTCGATCCCGACACCGCACGCGAATATCACGACGAGACACTGCCGAAGGAAGCGCACAAAGTGGCGCATTTCTGCTCCATGTGCGGGCCGAAGTTCTGCTCAATGAAGATATCACAGGAAGTCGAGAATTGGAACGCGGCACAGACTGAACCAGCAGAGATAAAGAAATAATATCTACCTCAAGAAATACTTAAAAAGCGGGAATTCCCGCTTTTTATTTTTTTAAAATTTCAAATCACAGTAAAATTGCAATAAAAATCATTATTTGAGATATAATGTA
>DASWAK010000472.1:0-2775 GCA_036391175.1 Pseudolabrys sp. | reverse complement strand
CGAGCTGCTGCCGCCGCTCCTTGATTTCAGCTATGAGACTGGGCTGTCTAGCTGCCTGCTCTGCCCGCGCTGTTTCTGACCGGCGGTCGCCGCCGCGTTTTTTCGCGCCATTAGGAAGGAGGTCGTGGACGTCGGCCATGGGGCCTCTCTCGCGCGCGCCAGCAGGCCGCGCTGGGCGACTACGCCCTATGTTTGCGGACACAGTGCGGACACGCAAGTGGCTTGAAGAGCCAGGGCGCTGCCGTAGTCTCCTAACTTGTTGAAATCACTGTGGTGGGGGAGGTAGGACTCGAACCTACGAAGGCATAGCCAGCGGATTTACAGTCCGCCCCCTTTGCCGCTCGGGACACTCCCCCGAAGCCGTAGCACCGTATTGATCTCGAAAGACAATCGGCTCCGCCCGCCGGCCGGTCGGGATTTGACGGTTTTATGGGGAGATGCCCCCGTGAAGTCAATGGAGGCATTCCGCCCGCGGCGGATCAGTTAAGGCACCCGTAAACCCCACCGCCCGCATCGCGTCAGGTTGAACGGTGCAGCATGGATAAGAGCCATGACGTCACGACAACCCACCGGCCGGTCCCGCTCCGGAGCGAAACCGGGTGCCACTCGCGAGCAGATCGAGCGGCGCGAGCGGTTTGGGCGTGCCCGCCGCGAGAGCCTGCGGAGCGATGCCGACGGCCCCGTTGTGATGTATGGCTGGCACACGGTGACGGCCGCCCTGCAAAACCCGGCGCGGCACATTCGCAAGCTACTCGCCACCGAGAATGCCGCACGGCGAATGTCCGACGAGGGCATTTCATCTCGCGTGGCGCCCGAGATCGTACGGCCATCGGCGATCGGCGAACGGCTTTTGCCCGACGCCGTGCATCAGGGCCTTTATCTTGAAACTGACCCGTTACCCTCACCCACGATCGAGGATTTGCCGGCAGAAGGCGTCGTGTTGGTGCTCGACCAGGTTACCGATCCGCACAATGTCGGCGCAATCTTCCGCTCGGCCGCAGCCTTCAGAGTAACAGCGATCGTAACGACACAGCGTCACAGTCCCGAGGCGACCGGGGCGCTGGCGAAGGCTGCATCGGGGGCGTTGGAACATGTGCCGTTGCTCAATGTGCAGAATCTAGCGCGCGCCCTCACCGCGCTTAAGCAGAGCGGTTTCCTCGTCGTTGGACTTGACAGCACGGGTGACGCCGATCTCGCCGATCTCACGTTGCGCGCTCCGCTTGCATTGGTGCTGGGCGCCGAAGGCAAGGGTTTACGACAGTTGACAAAGGCAACCTGCGATCACGTTGCTCACATCGATCTGCCGGGCGAGATAAAAAGTTTGAACGTGTCCAACGCGGCCGCACTCGCGCTCTATGTCGCGAGCCGACGATTAAACGGCAAAGCATGACAATCGAAATCGCGGAGCGACCGCAAATTGATACAGCTCCAACCCGCCATGAATAGGCCTGTATTTTTTATGAAGCTTTACAGTGACGCATTCAATTTTGAGGTAACTTTAGTCATGCCTACGGCCGTAAGAACCGCACGGATCACAACATTAATGAACAATCGTACCGACACTCAATGTCCCACCACTAGAAGTTAATGGCAGATGCCGCATCGCCGCTCAAACGGTCCACCAGCCAAACCACCGCACCGCCAAGTGCGAAACTTTCGTCAGCGTTATGATGATCTGGAGGCCCGCCGCGCAGACCTGGTCGCGCGTGTGCGCCGGTTGAGTGAAGCGGCCAAGCTGCATCCCGGCTACAAGCGCGCCCTGAAGCTCCTTAACGACACCTATCGTCGGGAAAAACTGGCGCAACGGCTGGCGGTCCTGCAGGCCGCCTCGTGGCTTATTAGCCTGCTCGAAGGACTCACAAGCTTTATCTGATGAGAGTCGCATCGAGATGCGTGTGGCTCATTTTCCGCCCGCACCATCGTCACATTATTAGCTTTCCATTACTCGCATTATGCGCGTCAGCGCGATGCTACCACCGTATCGTCGACCGACTCATTCATAGTCGCACTCGGCGATGACGTTGGTTCCCAATGAATGAGCCGCATTCAGGCAGCTTGCCGCTCGTTCCCCACCCTAACGTCATCGCCACCACTTACGAACACTTCGCTCAAAGAAACCTAGGTGTCTGCGCACGCAACGCCACGTGCCTGCCGGCCTATTCTGCGGTACAGGTGAAGTTTCTCGCGGCAGTGACCTGAGCAAGGGCGTTAATTCATCAATTCGGGCCAAAGGCTGCCAGTCCTTCATGCCCAGTTTCCTAAGAAGTGAACTGGCTGTGATCACTCGGGCTTTTAATAAATGATGCAATTGATCCTTATTAAATGGTCCTTTCTTTTCGCCATTCGAATTGTACCACCAGATGCTCACGGACGCCCCGCAGTTATTTAGTATTAGACGATAACTTTTGTTTGCTTACCGCAGTGCTTGCACTGAAAAGCGTGCATCTCGCCTTTCAGGTCAGCAGGAAGTGGTGAGCGCCAGATGAGGTGCGCATTTGCTCCACAACGTGGGCAAACAGTCAGCGGCACCTGCGTCGGCGACGCGTCAGCCTGATGAGCCACCACCCCGTAACCCCCAACTCGACAGAGTAAAGTAACGGTAATGGATGGAGGATTAGGGGCGAGCAAAATACCGTTATAATAAAATTTAATTTTGTAAGTATGTCCGCGCCCTTGCCTGCAAATATTGGCTATCCGCCATCAACAAGGCTGAGCCATATTTCAGTACCATCAAATTTCGCACCCGATGCACTACAAATAACACCCGATGCACTA
>DASWAK010000471.1:0-3768 GCA_036391175.1 Pseudolabrys sp. | reverse complement strand
CTCTCGCATGCATCAAGCGCTGCACCGCGCTCGGCTATACTCGCTTCAATGTCGCGCTCGGCGAGAGCCAAACCTTTATTCATGCTGATTGGGTCAGCGGTGCAGCAATCGCCTCCTGGCTGATTGCTCTGCCGCACGCCGCAAATTCCGGTGACATATATGCCGCACTCGTCTGACCTTGCACGGGCCACCGCCGCCGCACTGATCGCCGTCGGCTTTGGCCTGACGCTGTTCATCTTCTATCCCGGCGTTATGACATACGACGCCAAATTCATTTACGATGACATCGGCAAACATGTGCTCGGCGACTGGCAATCGCCGGCAATGACCGAGCTGTGGTCGTGGATCGATCCGATCGCGCCAGGTTCGGCCAGCATGTTCCTACTGATCGCGGCCTCTTATTGGCTAGCCTTTGCAATATTGGCGTTCACGCTGGCGCCACGCTCGATTTGGCCCGTGCTGCTGTTGCCGATTTTGGCGTTGACGCCACCGGCATTCGTCTTCGTTGGCATTATTTGGCGCGACGTGTTGTTCGCCGTCACGTGGCTGCTGGCCGGGACGATCGCCTTCGCCGCCGCCGAAAGCAGCACCAAGCTTCGCGCGTCGGTGCAAGCGTTGGCACTCGCGCTGTGTGGGTTCGGCGTCTTGTTGCGCCCGAATGCACTGATCGCCGCGCCCATTCTCGGCGCATATATTATTTGGCCTGCGCAATTCTCGTGGAAGCGGGCAGCCATTCTTTTCCTGCCGGCCATGGCAGTTTTTTTCGCATTGGTTCAACTGATTTACTATGGCGCGCTCGGGGCGGTCCGACAACATCCATTGCAATCGGTCATGGTCTTCGATCTCGGCGGCATTACGCATTTTGCGCAAGAGAACCAGTTTCCCGTCACGTGGAGTGAATCAGAAACGACAAAGCTTCTGAATACCTGCTATCGACCGACGGAATGGGACATCTACTGGCGCATCGAGCCATGCGAATTCGTGATGCACAAGCTTGAAGGCGAAGAAAAGCTATTCGGGACTTCGGCCGTCACCACGGCTTGGGCGCGCGCGATCGCGCGGCATCCAATCGCCTATCTCCAGCACCGCGCTTCGTTCATGTGGAATTTCCTCACCGGAGCGAACCTCACGATGTGGGTAGCTGATGTCGAGCACCCAACCGCAAATGTGTTTGCCGACCGTCGCGCTTTCGGTGCATTAATGTCGGTTCACGACGCGCTCAAACGGACGCCGCTGTTTCGCGCTGGCGCATGGCTGCTTCTATGCATAGCGGTATGCGGTTTTGCCTGGCAGCGCCGTGGCACGCCTGAAGGCACCTTCGCCATTGGCGTTTGCGGATCGGCCGCGGTTTATGTACTCACGTTATTCGGCGCCGGGGTTGCTTCGGATTTCCGTTACAACTACTGGGCGGTGCTGGCAGGCATTGTGGGCATGGTCGTCGTGCTGACGCCTAGGCGTCAGCCAGTGTAATTTGCGCCTTGGTGAGTTGCGCAAAGGGGCCGTTCAGGCGGCGCAACGATTCGAATGAGCCGCTCTCGACGATGCGCCCGCCGTCGAATACCAGAATGCGCGTCGCCTTGCGTATGGTGGCAAGTCGGTGCGCGATGACGAAGGTGGTGCGGTTCCTCATAACTTCGTCAAGAGCCGCCAGCAGCTGAGATTCAGTTGCGGCGTCGAGGGCGCTGGTCGCTTCATCGAGAATAAGGATGGGCGGGTCCTTGAGCAGCGCGCGCGCGATCGACAGCTGCTGACGCTGACCGCCCGATAGTGAGCGCCCACGCTCTCCGACGCTGGCATCAAAGCCGTCCGGATCATATTCGATGAAATTGAGCGCCTGCGCGCGTGCGGCGGCGGTTCGCATCTGCTCGTGGGTGGCGTCGGGCTTGCCAGTGCGCAGATTCTCTGCGATCGAGCGGTTGAACAGCAGCGCTTCCTGAAAAACGACCCCAATATTGCGGCGAAGGGCGCCAAGTTGGATGTCGCGCACATCCTTGCCATCGATTCTGATGCAGCCCGACTGCGGATCGAAAGCGCGGTGCAGCAGCATGAGGGCGGTCGATTTGCCAGCGCCGGTTGCGCCCACGAGCGCGACTGTTTCACCCGGCTGCGCGGTGAAAGTAAGCCCTGAGACTGCAGGCCGCGTGCCGTCATAAGCAAACGAGACGTTGTCAAACTCGACACGCCCGACGAATCGACCGGGATCGGTCGCTTCAGGCAGGTCGTGTATCGCCGGCACGGTGTCGAGTACGTTGAAAAATTCATGTAATCGTGCTGCATCCAGGGCCATTCGATTTGCGAAGCTGACCGCCTGCTCGAGGCGTGTGATCACCATGCCGGCCAGCGCCATGAAGGTAACGATCTCACCGATCGTGATCAGGCCCTGTCGGAATAGCCAGCCGCCAAGAGCGATGATGGAGAGGACCGCCAGCGTTGTTGATGCGCGCGTAAGTACGGCGACAACCGCCCACCAGGAGAGTACCGGAAATTGCGCCGCCAGCAGCCGGTCGCTCACCGTTTTGAGTGCGGTTACCTCTGATTCAACGCGGGCAAAACTTTGCACCAACGCAATATTGCCGAGAGCGTCCGAAGCGCGCTCCGCGAGGTTTGATTCATGGGTCTGCACCGTGCTTTGCAGCGATTCGGTCTTCCGCAAAACCAACGCGGTGAGCATGGCAAACAACACACAGAGTACAATCAGCAGAATGGCCAACCGCCAATTGAGCGTGAGCGTCAGCGGCACGAGGATGACCAGAGACACGAAGGAGGCAAGATGCTCGCGGAAGAAACCAAGCCAGAAAGCCCACAGGGTATCGGTGCCCTGCAGCATAATTTTCATCAGCCGGCCGGAATGCGCCTCGCCGTGATAAGCGAGCGGCAATTGCAGCACGTGCTCGAAATAGCTCGTCAGTACTGCTAAGCGCCGGCGGTGCGCCAACCGGTCGGCATAAAGCGCGACCAGCGTTCCGCAAAAAATTGTAAAGAGCCCAAAACAAACCCAGGCGATCAGCAGCAACCACAGCCGCATCCAGTCCGCCGCCGCGGGATCCGCCTGCGCGCCGGCCAGCACGTTGATGGCGCGGCCAAATAGCACAGGCTCTGCGAACTGTGCCATGGCCAATGCCACATTAGCGACCGCGAGGAACCATCCAACGCGTCGGTCTGGTCCCAGTTTTTCGAGGACGCGGCCGTATAGGCGTAGAAAACTCATGGAACGGACTATAGCGGCTCTCGCCTTATTTGCTCTCCGCCGGAGGTGCGGGTGGGGTGAGTGCAGGCGGAGCTGGTGCGGCCGCAGGTGGCGCAGCGAGGGGCGCCGGCGCCGCGATCCAGGCCTTGTAGTCTGTATCGGAGACGCTAGGTAGATTCTTCAGGAAAGCAACGATCGACCAGATTTCCTCGTCTTTGGCGCCGGCCAAAGCGAAGCTCGGCATGCCGGTCATGTTGACGCCGTTCTTGACCACCCAGAACAATTGCGACGGCGATCGATGGTCGACGATTTCCTTGAGGTCCGGCGGATCCGGATGCATCCCTTCCGAGTACTTGGCCCAATTGACGCCCGGTGCACCATGGCAGTTTGCACAGCCGCGCGCGGCGAACGCCTTGGCGCCGGCTTGCATGGTCGCAGGATCGTTGATGGTAGTTGGGGGTTGGTCATGCGCATAGCGATTGATTGATGCCGTGCGTATCTGGATCAGTGCCCAACGGACGATCGCTGGGTCCTCAGCGGTGCCGGCGACACTATAAAAGCCGCCGAAGAAGAATATTGCC
>DASWAK010000470.1:0-8665 GCA_036391175.1 Pseudolabrys sp. | reverse complement strand
TTGTTCCCAGCAAAAACCAACCTGTTGCGTTCAACATCAGACCCCAATTTCGGTTGGTACACCGAAGTTCAAAAGCATGAAGTACTCTAAGCAGGTTCGCTGTGAATGAGATCTGAATAGATTCAGACGTATTTGCGGCGGAGGAAAGGCTTAGGCTTCAGTAGTTTGTGGTCGGTATCTGTCCGGTTTGATCGAAGTAATTGTTGGTCTTTGCGGTCGGTCCCTGTCTGGCTTGCCAATTGCCAGAGTAATTGTTGGTGGTGACCGCCGGTCTCTGCCCGGTCTGATTGCCGAACGGCTGTTCGGAAAAATTTTGTTGGCGAACCAGTTGCCGACGGGCCAGCGCTCTGGCGCGGTGGTGCACGCCTTTGATCCGGTTTTGATTGTGCGACTTGACCCGCTGCGGCGGCTCGATGGCCGGCGGCTTTTCAGGCAGAGCAGCGACCGGCAATTCGAGCTCGCCGCTATCGATCGGATCAGGTGGGGCCGGCGCCTGGACGTTCAACGCAGTTTCATCATGATTATCTTTAGGACCGGAGTCGCTGTGGTCGGTGCGGGCTGGTGTGTCCGGCAGCTCGCGCAGCCTGTTCAATTCAACAGCGCGCCGCTCCATCGCGCCGAGAATGACAAACTGTTGCCATTCCGGACGCTCACCCCACTCGATGAGCGAACTGCGCACCTGAGCGACATTCCCCACCTGCGAACGCGATCTATCCGGCGTAATCAACGCCAAAGCCAGAAGCGCGATGGCAAGGAGCACACTGCTTACTGGGAGGATCCACCGGATCGGCAGCATATCTCCGTGCTATCTGAGTCGGCCGAACCGTTAAACCAGAGCTCGTTACCAGAGCGGCCCCAGCAAGCACCGCAGGTGCGCGCGACCACTAAACCGCGCGACAGCCAAAAAATAAGGTGGCCGCGCGGTTACGTCCGCCGTCGCGGCCACCAATTGCGCGAAAGCTGCCAGAGGGGCAACAATCGCGCGATTTTGGTTTCTTACGTACTCGAGCCGCGCTGCTGGCAACTACCTCCCGCTCGGCGGCAGATTGGTCGACGGTCGCGTACCGCCCGTTAAGCCGCCTGGTCCTAAGCCAGTGGTCGCCGGACGCGGCGGTTCATAGGGCGTAAAATTCTGTGCCTGCTTCAGCTCGTCCATGTTCAAGGAGAGCTTGAGCACGTCAGCCTTACCATTCTGACCGGGGACCACGTCGAAGGAATTCGGGGTCAGCGCGACTTCTTTCGCTCCCACGCCGAGAAGACCGCCGACACTGACGACAAAGGCTTCGATCTTGCCTGTTTTGTCGAAAAGGATATCGCTGACGCTGCCGATCTTCTGATTGTCCGAACTCATTACGCTGGTACCCTTAAACTTGGATGCCAGCCATTGATCGGGCTTTTGCGATATCACGAAATCTGCCTTGCCGGCGCTTGGCGCCTGCTTGGCAGCACTCGGCTGAACTGCTGGCGAACTAGAACCCGATGGGGGATTTGGCGACTGGGCCAACGCTCCTGACACTAGCAGCGCGCCGACTGCCGCGCTCATTATCAATTTCTTCTTCATGGCATCTCCTCCTTGTTCCCGAATGGAACTACGGCGGACGTGGGAGCAAACGCGCGGCTGGGGGAGATTGTTCCGATTCGAATGGTGATGGACCAATAGTTCCATCCCTTACGCTATCCACGTTGCATAGTAATTGTTGCACCCTGCACGTCGGCTTGCGCATCGTGCGACCTGATCGTGACCGATTGTTTGTCCCCACGCGTCACCAGGTTCAGATTGGCGGTAAATGTCGGTCCCTTGGCCACGACCTGAAAGCCAACGCCTTCGACCTTGCCGGATAAAGTTCCGGCTGCATTGCGGGTAGACTCACTCCAGACGCCTGTGATCGCGCCGGCTGCATAAGTTGCACTGGCGCGCAAATCGAAATTATAGCTTTCGCTAGCACAGTGAATATCAAGCTGAAGTTTGTCTTGTTCCTCGAGAACATCATAGGAAGCGCGGCACCTAATCGGCTCGTGCCTGCCATTGGACAAATCGATAGTCCCCGAGCCGGACCAGCTTCCTGCCAATGGGGCGAATGGGCCCGCGCTCGAAGCCGAACCCACGGTGGCCTTATTTTGCGCGGCAGCGTGGCCGACAAAAAACAAAATCGCCAGGACCAAAGTAAGCCCGCGAAATATCACGCTCGCAGAGTTCGAATGCATCACGGACATCATTCTGAATCCTCAGCACCAGACCGGTAACATCCCTCGCTGCCCCGTAGTTCCATGCAACGGTGAGACCAGCGCTTTGGTTACCCAAGAGGCCGCGCCGCAGGGGAAACGACGCGGCCTCCGTGGGACTACTAGACACCGACTGGAGGGGGGTAGGGGGACGGGGTCCAGCGATGCCAACACGCTAACACCCTTAGATGCTTTCGGTTTCCTGAGTTCCAGTTCCATTTTCCGCTTTCGCTTGTAAGCTGCCACAAAGAGAGGGCGGCCAATGAGGTCCGCCCTCTCTGCAATCACCAGTTGGTTTCGCTAATCACATGACGTGTATTCGATGGATGCTGGTGATTGAATGCAGCCCGGCCCCTGACCGTGGTGCAAACTCCGGGATCTGCTCCAAGGATTATAGCCGTAGTAGCCCGGCGCGAAGGCATAGCCGCCATAGTATGCCGGGCCCGGCTCGTAGGCATAATCGTTGTAGTAGCCGTAGTAACCGTACTCGCCATAAACTTGAGCACCGCTGGTTCCCACGTTCCCAAGGAGCGCGCCAACACTCAATGCAGCACCTGCGGCATATTTGAGAATTCTATTCATGATACCTCCTGCTCTTTTGCCCGACGCACTGCGGGCGTTCGTCATGTCCTGTGTCAACCAAGACAGTCGACAATTGGTTCGGACTAAATGTTCTTGAAATTAGCGCATCTTGTTTCTGTGCTCACAAATGCGAAATCAAAATTGATCTGGCTCAAAGCGGAACCTCTTTCCAAACAAATGTCACATATGTGGCTGGAACACCCAAAGCCTCGGGCTTTGTTACGGAGCCAAACTGAACTCTTGAATGTTCACTATTTGACGACGACGCGCTTCTTGCGAACCGTAATTTGCGATTAAGCCGCCGACCGAGTCTACGATACTTTCAGCAGCAGGTCCGCTAGCCAGGCCGGCTGATCGATCATCACGTCATGGCCGGTAGTGTCGTTGACGAACGTCTGCCAACCATGGTCGGCTTTGCAACCGGCCAGCGCCTTGTCGAAGGCGGCGTGTGGAAATTTCGGCACGCGGATATAGGTCTTCTTGGCAATCGCCTCGCGCTTGCCGGTGAGCTTTATCGCCTGCATCGCCGGGCCATTCGGCTGCTGCGTCAGCTTCGAATCGATCCAGGCGTAATCCTTCTCGCTGAGCGAGAAGGTCTTAGCCGGCGGCGGCTTGTGGCCGGGTTCGCCGCGCGCCACTGCACCCTCCAAGGCCTTGCGAGCAAACTCCGAAAGGTAGTCGGTGGCCTTTTGGCCGTCTTCCGGTCTGAATGCGTCGAGCCAGACGATCGAACCGACGCGGTCGTGAATATGCTCGAGCGCGCCGGAGGCCGGCCAGCCGGCGAAGGAATGCGCGACCAGACAGACGTCATTGAGGTCTTCCCAGGTCACGAGATTGGCGATGTCGGCGATCTGGGTGTCGAGATTGATGTCCTTGCTGAGAAGATGCGAGCGGTCGCCATTGCCGGTGAGCGACGGCGCATAGACCTTTTGGCCGCGCGCTTCGAGCAGGTCGCCGACGCGGCGCCAGCACCAGCCGCCATGGTAGAAGCCGTGCACGAGCACGAAGGTCTTGCGCGGGTTTGCTTGTGCCATCGCCTGCTTTGCTCTAAGTGCGGCTCGGCTTATCTATCATGCTGAAGGCCCGACATCCTGGTGAAATGGGACTTCCTTTAAATTATCTTCTGCGTGAGGTTCAACATCTGTACGTGCAGCGGCAAATACAGGGCCAACTTAAGCTATGTCATGCCCGCTGGTGCAAAGAAGGATTAAACGGGGGAGGACAGACATGACGGCGGACGGAGCCTCGGTTGGGCATGGTCTGCAACCAGTCTCGGTGATCGTGTTTCCGGGGGGCTTCAACTGGCCGATCTGGATCGCCCAAGATCAGGGTTATTTTGCTAATGGCGGGATCGAAGTGGTCCTCACGCCGACCCCCAATTCGGTTTTTCAACTTACCAATCTGATTGACGGAAAATTCGATATCGCGATGACTGCGATCGACAATGTCATCGCCTATATGGAAGGACAGGGCGAGGCAAAAACCGAAACCAAGCCCGATCTGATTGTGTTCATGGGTGGCGACAACGGCTTTCTTTCGCTCGTCAGCGTTCCTGAAATCAAAACGATTGTCGAGCTTAAGGGCAGGACCGTCTCAGTCGATGCGCTCACGACTGGCTATGCTTTCGTGCTGTTTGATCTGCTCAAACGCTGCGGCTTGAGTCCGGCAGATTATAAGATCGAGAAGGCTGGCGGCGTGCTCGCGCGCTGGGAAGCGCTTAAGGAGAAAAAACACGACGCCACCATGCTGATCACT
The DNA here is from genome assembly GCA_036391175.1 of Pseudolabrys sp. Taxonomy (GTDB): domain Bacteria; phylum Pseudomonadota; class Alphaproteobacteria; order Rhizobiales; family Xanthobacteraceae; genus Pseudolabrys. Next base: position 4,105 of record DASWAK010000470.1, on the reverse strand, counting down.
CCTTTTGACATATCTGCCAGGATGGCCGGCCTCAACGTGTTGCAATACGCCATCGACGTCTACGGTCACTATCAGGGCTTGATCGGCGCGGCGCGGCGACAATGGGCAGCTCGCAATCCGAAGCTGGTCGAGGCCTATATCCGCGGCTACATCGCTGGCGTGGATTTCCTGCGCGCGCCCAAAAATAAGGACTACGCCTGCGGGCTCCTTCGCAAGCATCTGCCGCAGATGCCCGAACAAGTTGCTATGCAGAGCTATGCTACGATGACTGGACCGGCGGGGTTTACACCGAAAGCCGAACTTGACGTTGATGGCGTGCGTCGCGTGCTCGAGTTGCGCAGCGAATACGGCGAACCAAAAAAGAGCATGACCGATCCAACAAAATATTACGTACCGGACTACTATCGAGTGGCGGTCAACTCTTAGCGAATGGCGAGTGAAGCTGGCGGGTCCAGCAAGCAACCTCTCACGGCTATTCCTTCATGCCGGCCAATGCCGCGCTGCGCTGCCAGAGCAATAAAGCAGACCGGTCGTCCTGGGCCGCCGCCGACGGCGTAGCCTGCACGGACTTGTAAAAATATTGTCCCGTTGTTTCGGCCACGTCTGGTGAGGACGCAAGATAAACAATCGTTTCTGCGCCCTCAGTAGGGGATATCGCGAAGAACTTGGCAAGCCAAACGAGGCGCGAGATCAAGCCGCCGCTTTGGTCGCCAAAGCGCGTGGCGACGAAACCTGGATGCAGGCAATTCGTAGTGACGCCCGTGCCGTACAGGCGGCGAGCGAGCTCACGCGTGAATAGGATGTTGCACAGCTTCGACTGGCCATACGCTTTCCTGGCTCCGAAGCTTTTTGCCGATTGAAGATCGTCGAAATCCAACGTGGCGTCCTGGTGCGCGGCGGAAGCCGTATTGATAATGCGCGCGCGACCCGAAGCTAAAAGCCGCTCGCGCAATCCCTCTGTCATAACGAAATAGGCCATGTGGTTGAGCGCGAAAGTGCGTTCAAGCCCGTCTTCCGTGAGTCTGCGCTTTGCGAATAAGGCGCCTGCATTGTTAATCAGGACGTCGATGCGTGATTCGTGATCGGCGATTTCAGCTGCCACACGTTTCATCTCGGCCAAGCGTAAGAGATCGGCAAAATATACGGAGTGGGCGGTACCAGGGGCGCTGTCGCGAAGCCGTGCGAGAGTAACCTCCCCGCGGAACCGGTCCCGTGCGACCAAGACGATCCGGGCACCCATTTTTGCGAGTGCTACCGCGGCGACCTCACCAATTCCGGACGTCCCGCCCGTAATGACAACAGTCTTCCCCTGCATATGCGTTCTCATTGGGTGGTTTTAACAGATTTGATTGTTGCAATATGATCACGCGCCCCGGCGGAATTCTTTGACGAAAACGGCGGCGGCCTCAGACTGGCGCTCGCTTCTCGGTACTAATGATAGGCTGCTTTTTAGTTCTGTTTGGCGGGTACATGCTTTGGACTAATTTTATCTCTTCGGGAAAGAAAACATAATCGTGCGACGCCGCAAGCGCCGAAAAGTCCCAAATAGCCTGAAAAGCGGGGATAGGGGCTGCCAGGGCTCCCCGAGGCGCCGCAGCGACCTTAAGATACCAAAATGAGTCCGGGCCGCATCCCTTCTGCCCTTGGTAAAAGAGGATTGCATCTGGCCGTTGTTTTTGCAGCGTTGTTTTGCAAGCTCGCAACGGTTTTTGCCCTAACTTTTCCTTCGCTCACAGGTCGCGTCGTCGATCAGGCAAATATCATTCCAGCTGCGACGCGTACTTCCATTGAGCGGAAGCTCGCTGATCTCGAAGCAAAATCTGGTGTCCAACTTGTCGTCGCCACCGTCACCTCGCTCAAAGGCCTGGATCGCGAAACCTACGGTAAGGAATTATTCCGAAGCTGGAAGCTTGGTGAGAAAACGAAAAACAAAGGCGTGCTGTTACTTGTTGCGCCGAACGAGAAGCAGGTTCGCATTGACGTAGGCTATGGACTTGTGGACACGCTTACCAATGCGCGGGTGAAAGAAGTTATCAATGCGATCACGCCGTACTTTAGGGCCGGCGATTTTAGCGGCGGAATTACACGCGGCGTCGACGACATTATCTCTGTGCTGACGACACATCATCAGACCTTTAATCCGGTAAGATGGCTTGTCTCGGGGGATGCAATGGACACTTGGTTCGCGCTAGTGATCTTGTTTGTGCTGGCATTGCCGATCATTTCCATCCTCGCTCTCGTCATGACGCTGAATGTGCGCAACGGCATACGGGAGCTGCAAATGCGCGTGGCGGCGCTGGAAATCAGACGCCCGTTGACGCCGGTTGTTGTGGAGCCGACGCCGTCCGCCACTGCGGAGCTGACCAGGACCGTCAAACAGCCCAGCCCGGCTACGGAAATGCTGCGCGCAGAACCCGCGGCGCCGATTACACCTTCTGCGGCACCGTCTCGTCCGTCACCAGCTGCCGCGGCACCGCCGCCGACGTTGGAAGAACGGTTCGGCACCCAGTGGGTGGTGTGGATTGGCGGCCTTGCACTGGCGCTCGGCGGCATCTTCCTGGTGCGTTACACGGTCGAGCAAGGCCTGCTCGGGCCAGGCGCGCGCATCGTTCTCGCAGCGATCTTTGCCGGTCTATTGATCGTGGCCGGCGAGTGGGCGCGGCGTAATGAGATCGCCGCCGGCATCACCGCCATTCCGAGCCGACACATTCCAAGCATACTCACCGCCGCTGGCACGGTCGCCGCCTATGCAACGGTCTATGCCGCCTTCGCGCTGTACGGGTTTTTGTCGCCGGCTGCTGCCTTCGTCTTGCTCGGCATCGTGGCGCTGGCAACGTTGGCGGCGGCGCTGCTACACGGGCCAGCACTTGCCGGCCTCGGCGTCGCCGGTGCTTTCATCACACCAGTGCTCGTACCGTCGGAGGCCCCAAACTACTGGGCGCTTTACATCTATCTTGCCATCGTCACCGGCGCTGCCTTCGCGCTGGCGCGCATGCGGCTGTGGCGCTGGCTTGCGGTCGCAGCCGTCCTGCTCGGTGCGATCTGGACATTCCCCGGCGTCGAATACCCGCATGTCGACGCGCTCACGGCACATTTGTTTCACGTCGTCAGTGGTTTCGCACTGTCGGCCGCGCTGATTGTGTCTGGACTGTTGTTTGGCCCAACCGCAGAGCCTGGGAAAATCGACGAAGTATCCTCCGGCGCGATCGGTGCATATTTATTGGCGGCGGCGGTGCTGGTTATCGCCAGTGTTCATGACCCCGCGGCCCTGGCGATCTTCACGATCCTTACCGCGGCGACGGTCGCCATCGTCTGGCGTGCCGATGCTGCGCAGTATGCGCTACCGGCAGCTGGGTTGATGACTTTTCTTGTGATGCTGCACTGGGCTGTGCCGGCGATATTCGACCAGCTAGTGCTCGCCCCGGGCGTGACAAGTGGCGCCATTCCCGGTCCTTCGACCGGAACGGGTTTGCATCTGACGCTAGGATTGGCGATGGCCGCCTCGTTTGGCGTGACGGGCTATGCCGCGCAGGGCCGTTCCGAAAATCCGTTGATCGCGCTCCTGTGGAGCCTGACGGCGGTGGCCACACCGATTGCGATTCTGATCGCACTTTACTTACGCGTCGCCGAATTGGATCGCTCCATTCCGTTCGCCGGGCTCGCGCTCTTGCTCGCCGCGCTTTACGGCTACGCGACCGAACTTCTGAGCAAACGCCAACCGCGTCCTGGTCTCGCCACCGCGGCCGCGATTTTCGCCGCTGGCGCCGTGGCCGCGCTGGCGCTAGCGCTGACGTTCGCGCTCGACAAGGGTTGGCTTACCGTCGCGCTCGCGCTGATGGTGCCCGGCATAGCTTGGATTTCAGAGCAGCGGCCGCTACCAGCCCTGCGCTATCTCGCGGCGGCCATGATCGTGCTGGTGCTACTGCGGGTTGGCTACGAACCACGCATTGTCGGCGATGATGTTGGCACCACGCCGATATTCAACTGGCTGCTTTACGGTTATGGCGTGCCGGCTGCCTCGTTCTGGTATGCCGGCTACCTGCTGCGGCGGCGAGTGGACGACGGGCCGGCGCGCATGGCCGATGCAGCGGCCATCCTGTTCACC
>DASWAK010000469.1:0-20258 GCA_036391175.1 Pseudolabrys sp. | reverse complement strand
AGTACTAATGGCCAAGCGCCAACCTGCGGTCGAAAAAGACCGCTATTGCGCTTCGTCGTTTCAAAAACTTCGATTGACGTTTGTAGGTGTTTCTCAAAAAATGGACGTGATCGGCTGAAATCGACCGCTGAAGATGACGATTGACCGCGGATCAAAGCCGTTACTTACGACTTGAGAGCTTTTTTCTGCAGTTTTTGCGAAGACAGTCGCGATAGCGAAATTCAAAATTGTTCGTTTTGATTGAAATGCTTTAAGCGGATTCTGGGAGGACTGCCGTCGGGCAGTCCTTCTTTTTGCGAGGTCGGATCAGCAAATCCAATTGAGGTAATTGTAGCGCCAAAGCCAGCAGCTATCATGTGGGCCTTCATAATTCAGGCGACAGAAAATCGGCCCGGGTGAATTATAGCTGTAGTGGCTGGGATAATACCCATAATAGTAGGGCGTTATTACGCTGTTGCTTCGCGGCCCAGCAACGAAGCGAGGTGGATGCGCGCACTGACGGCGACTCCTCGCGTCAACCGACGTTGCGCTTGCCACCAAGGTGAGCGTTGCAATTACGACTAAGGCAGTCCGCCAAGAATTTCTCAAGACATCACCTTGAACTGGATTTGCCGGATAATATCAACCGTCGCGCGGGGGGTCATCAGATCGTCGCAAAGATGGTAACCGGCCGGTGAAACGCGCAAGCTGGGCCGTTCTGATGACATTAATCACCCTCGAGCGGGAATAGGATGTCCTGGCGGCGGCGTTAACGTGTGCGCAGGAGTTGGCTGAACTCGAACCCAGCGATCCACAAATTCGTGCGCTGATTGACGATCTGCGCCAGCGTTGGGGGCGCTAGAATCAAAACGCGAGGTGGCGTCGTATTGTGCTATTGATAAAGATGCAACTGGCGTCACCTAAGACGATTCGCGTCACTCGAAGGCCGCGACCTACTCGGTGGCTTTCACTCGAGGCAGAAAATGGGTCCTGCTCAATTTTCATTCCCCAAACAATGGGAAGACTGGTGCAGCTGGCTGCTGGGTATCTGGCTATGCATCTCGCCTTGGGCTCTGCATTTCAGTCTGGAGTCAACAGCGACACAAGCCACAGTAATTTCAGGACTTTTGATTATTTTGACTGAGGTAGTGACGCTTTCAATTTTTTACGCATGGGAGGAATGGATCAACGTCATACTTGGGGCGTGGCTGATAATATGTCCTTGGATTCTGGGTATCAGTGTTTCATCAGCCAGGACAAATTTTGTCATTGTTGGCCTCTCGGTGGTGGCATTGGCGCTCTACGAGTTCTGGCAAGCGCACAGCAAATCGAATAAACAGTTCTGAACAACGCGCGTGCCTGCACAGCTGCCCGGGAACGGCTGATCGACGGCTACGGGACTCTCTGATACTATGCACAAAGTTGGGTCTTTGCGCGCGCGAACAGGGTGAGGTACAGTTACCAAGTTATGGGAGGGCAACATGAATAGGCGCTTCATTTTAGCGACAATCGCATCATTGTTCATTGGCGCGCCTGCCCAGGCAGCGAATTGGTTTGAAATGAATTTTTGGCTCTCGGGTCCACGCTATGACAACGTTGTCCCGCCCTGCGAGGTTGGCCTCGACAAGATTGCGTACGGCTTTGCAACGAAGGAGGGTCGGTTTTGGAATTCGGACCTACATATCGTTGCGTTTGAAGGCGTCCGTGAGACGGCCTTCGATGCGTGGGCACCGCAAACGATCCCGCGACGTTATTGTACCGGGTTCGCGCGGGTGTCGGATGGTAGTCGCCACAGGGTCAATTACTGGATCGGGGAAGACACCGGATTTATCGGCGCCAGGTGGGGTGTAGAATGGTGTGTAGTCGGCCTCGATCGCAACTGGGCGTATAATCCGGCCTGCAAAATGGCTGCGCCCTAACGGCAACATTTGCGACAGAAAAGCTAGCTCAAATCTCAAACCAACAATTTATTGAGATGGCGCGCAGGATCGTGTTTCAACCCTAACCGGCCATTAGACGTAAAACCGAGCGTTATTCAATTCGTCCTGCCATCGCGATAACAGACATGTCGCTAATGTGATGTTCCTGGCTGCTCGGGGGCTTGGTTTGCAGCAACCATCAGCAAATTATTCTCAAAATAGCACTGGGTTCGCATTTGGCGTCTTATCCCACTACCTCCTCAAACTATACATTATTGCTGGCATTCATGCGGGCGGTGGGAAAACTCGAGACTTTTTGATTTGCGTCAATATGCACTTGCGTCTCCTGTGAATATTCGCGCTTTCGCTTTCGTGCGGAAGACGCGTCGCGATCAATAACAAGGGTACCGGCTGCCGCCCCCGTATTGGGCGGCAAATTTTGATTCAGACCCAACAGGAGCTCTAAACATGAGCCTAATGAGAAATGTGCAGCTCGCTCTGCTGGCTACATTCATCGCCACCGGGGCGATGAGCTTGCCGGCAGCCGCGCAGCAGAAACCCAACATCGTTGTCATCATGGGCGATGACATCGGCATGTGGAACATCGGCGCCTACCACCGCGGCATGATGGCGGGTCGCACGCCAAACCTCGACAAGCTCGCTGCCGAAGGCATGCTGTTCACCGATTACTACGCCGAAGCGAGTTGCACGGCAGGGCGCGCCAACTTCATCACCGGCGAGCTGCCGATCCGCACCGGCATGACCACGGTAGGCCAAGCCGGCGCAGCCATCGGTATACCGGCGGAGGCAGTAACAATTGCAACCGCTCTCAAAGGGTTGGGCTACGCCACCGGCCAGTTCGGCAAGAACCACCTTGGCGATAAAAATGAATTTCTGCCGACGGTACACGGCTTCGATGAATTCTTCGGTTACCTATATCACCTCGACGCGATGGAAGACCCCGCGCACCCCAACTACCCGCAGGAACTGTTGAACGTCGTCGGCCCGCGTAACATGCTCCACACGTATGCGACCAACGTAGACGACCCAACTGTCGATCCGCGCTGGGGCAAGGTCGGCAAACAGAAAATTGAAGATGCCGGAACGCTCTATCCAAAGCGGATGGAAACCGTAGACGACGAAATCCGTGATCTCGCGCTCAAGTTCATCGAAAAAGCTAAGACCGACGGCAAGCCATTCTTCTTGTGGCTTAACCCGACGCGCATGCACATCGTCACGCATCTGTCGCCCAAGTACGAGGCAATGCGCAACTCGAAGAACGGCTGGTCCATCCATGAAGCCGGGATGGCGCAGCTCGACGACGACGTCGGTCTGGTAATGAAGAAGCTCAAGGACATGGGTGTCGATGACAATACCATCGTCGTGTTCACCACCGACAATGGCACTGAAGTCTTTACCTGGCCGGATGGCGGACAGACGCCATTCGCGCAGAGCAAGGGCACGGTGTTTGAAGGCGGCTTCCGCGTGCCGGCGATGATCCGCTGGCCCGGCAAAGTGCCGGCGGGCAAAGTCGAGAACGGCATTATCTCCGGGCTCGACTGGTTCCCGACGTTCCTGGCCGCGGCTGGCAACCCGAACATCGTTGCCGAACTCAAGCAGGGCAAGAAGATCGGTGACACGACCTACAAGGTGCATCTGGACGGCTATGACCAGACGAACATGATCACCGGCAGGGGGCCGTCGAACCGGCACGAAATCTGGTACTTCGGAGAAAGCGAACTTGGCGCCGTGCGCATCGATGACTACAAGTATCGCTTCATCGACCAACCGGGAGGTTGGCTGGGTGATAAAACTAAGCCAGACGTGCCCTACCTGATCAACCTGCGCCTCGATCCGTTCGAGCGTACGGGCTGGCCCGATAGCGGGACCAAGATCGGAGCGCAGCAGTACTTCGATTGGTTCAAGTACGAATTCTGGCGCTTCGTGTTTGTCCAGGATCAGGTTGAGAAGCTCGCGATGACTGCGGTCGAGTTCCCGCCGATGCAGAAGGGCGCGAGCTTCAACCTTAGTGCCGTGAAGGCAAAAATCGAGGCAGCCAGAGCAGCAATGGCCAAGTGAACTCGCTCTGGCTGTGATTGATCACTATGGCGGGCGACTTGCAAGTACAGGTCGCCCGCCAGCGCTCTCGTAGGAGCTGAATATGAAATCAAAGGTTGCTTCATCCGGCATTAGCCGCCGGGCTCTGGTTTCAACCTTGGCGGCGCTCCCGGTATTGTCTGGAACGCTTTTTTTCACATCCGCACCAGCGCAGACCGCAGCCGACCCACTGCCGTCATGGAACGATGGCGCTGCAAAGCAGACAATTGTCAATTTCGTCACCGCGGTGACGCGAGATGGTTCACCGGATTTCGTTCCGGTGCCGCAACGTATTGCGACATTCGACAATGACGGGACGTTGTGGTGCGAGCATCCCATGTATGTCCAACTGGCCTTCGCGCTCGATCGCGTGAAGGCCATGGCCCCCCTGCATCCGGAATGGAAGGACAAGCAGCCCTTCAAGGCGGTGCTGGAGGGCGACATGAAGACGCTGGCCGAATCCGGCGAGCGCGGCCTGGTGGAATTGGTCATGGTGACTCATGCCGGCATGACCAGCAATGAATTCGCGAAGATCGTCACCGACTGGCTCGCCACCGCGCGCCATCCGCGCTTCAACCGGCCATATACCGAACTGGTCTACCAGCCGATGCTCGAATTGCTCGCGTATCTGCGTGCCAACGGCTTCAAGACTTTCATCGTCTCCGGCGGCGGCGTCGAGTTCATGCGGCCATGGACCGAGCGGGTCTATGGAGTTCCGCCCGAACAAGTGGTGGGCTCATCGATCAAGACAAAATTCGAGATGCGCGACGGCAGGCCCGAGCTGTTCCGCCTGCCGGAGATCAACTTTATCGATGACAAGGCGGGCAAGCCGGTCGGCATCAACGAATTCATCGGCCGCCGTCCGATCGCCGCGTTTGGCAATTCCGATGGCGACCTCGAAATGCTGCAATGGGCCACGATGAGCGGCGGCGTACGGCTTGGCCTGATCGTTCATCACACCGACGCCGAACGAGAATATGCCTATGATCGTCACACACCTTTCGGCGAGCTCGACAAGGCCCTGGATGCCGCGGCCATGAATAAATGGACGGTGGTCAGCATGAAAGATGACTGGAAGCGCATTTTTGCATTTCAGTAGTTCTTTTCGGGGGCACTACCCTGACAAACTGTGGTCGCGCCCGGTAAGCTCACCCACCGAAGCACTCATTAAAGGACCATTCACTTGGCGCGATCCCGGCCTCCCCGGCCCCGTCGAGAACCGCAGCTGGCGCCCGACGGCGCAGAGGCGAGCATTCCCGCAAGACCCCGCTCCCGAAGGGCAATCTTTACTATTGCCACTACAGTCGCACTGCTTGTGTGCTTTGGCGTCATAGCGTGGCCATTTCTATTGGGCGGCGTCTACCAGCTGGCATCGATTGACCAAACGGAGCCTTCGGGCCAAGCGGCATTTGTCGGCAGCGAAACCTGCGCCGGCTGTCATCGGACAGAAGCCGACCTGTGGCGTGGCTCCCAGCACAAGCAAGCCATGGATCACGCGACCGAAAAATCCGTGCGCGGCGATTTCAACGATGCGAGCTTTGACTATTACGGCGTGCACTCACGCTTTTTCCGCGAGGACGGAAAATTCTTTGTCGAGACCGATGGGCCGGATGGCAAACAGGCCACCTTCCAGGTGAAGTACACCTTCGGCATCGACCCCCTCCAGCAATACCTGATCGAATTTCCCGACGGCCGAATACAGGCATTGTCAGTTGCGTGGGACAGCCGGCCGAAGGACAAGGGCGGGCAGCGCTGGTTCCATCTCTACCCCGACGAGAACATCCGGCACGACGACGTTCTGCACTGGACCAAGCTCAATCAGAACTGGAATTTCATGTGCGCGGAATGCCACTCGACCGGGCTTCGCAAGAACTATGACGCGGCAAACGATCGCTACGCAACCACTTGGTCGGAGATCAGCGTCGGCTGTGAGGCCTGTCACGGACAAGGCTCCAAGCACGTTTCATGGGCGCGCGCGCAGCAAAGCTGGTGGCCATTCAACCGGCGCGAGGACCGCAGCAAGGGCCTGCTTGCTCGCTTCGACGAGCGCCAGGGCATCGGCTGGTCGCATGACCCGCGCAGCGGTAAGCTGCAGCGCAACCTCCCACCGAATCTTCTGCGCACAGAGGTCGAAATGTGCGGCCGGTGTCACGCGCGCCGCAGCGAGATTTCCGAAGATTGGGTGCCCGGACGATGGCTATTGGACACCCACGCCATCGCCTCTCCAATTGGGAGAAGTGTCTACTGGCCCGACGGACAAATTCGCGACGTCGAGGAACCCTACAATTATGTTCCTTTCAAGCAGAGCAAAATGTTCGCAGCCGGTGTGACATGCAGCGACTGCCACAATCCGCACAGCGGCAAGCAAAACCTTGCCGGCAGCGGCGTGTGCCTCCAGTGCCACGCCTCAGAAAGCTATGCGAGCGCAAAACACAGCCCTCATGAGCAAGCCAATGCGGAGCCGAATTGCATTTCCTGTCACATGCCCGCGCGGACCTACATGGTGGTCGATCCCCGGCACGATCACAGCATGCGCATTCCGCGGCCGGATTTATCGGTGAAGCTCGGCACGCCAAACGCCTGCAATTACTGTCACACCGACAAGTCAGCTCAATGGGCGGCGGACGCGGTGGAGCGTTGGTTCGGGCCCGATCGCAAGGGCGTCCAGACTTATGCCGACGCCTTCCATGCGGCCTGGGGCGATCGCGCCGGCGCTGAAAAACTCCTCGCGTCCGTAGCCGCCGATGGAAATATGCCCAATGTTGCTCGCGCGAGCGCGCTGATGGAGCTCGCTCCCCATGTTTCGCAGGCGAATGCCGACCTCGCGCGCCGAAGCCTCTCTGACCCCGATCCGATGGTGCGGATCGGTGCGATGGACATGCTTGCGAACGTTCCGGCCGCGCAAATATGGCCGCTGATGGCGCCTCTTCTTTCGGATCCTGTGCGCGGCGTTCGTACGCATGCTGCCTCTCTTCTCGCCGCGGTTCCAACCGAACGCCAGCCGCCTGCCGACCGTGAACGTTTCGAGAGCGCCGCGGCCGAGCTTGTTGCCGCACTTCGGCTCAATGCCGATCGACCGGAGGATCGTTCCAGCCTCGCGAATTTCTACGCGCGGCGCGGTCTCACTGCGGAGGCTGAAGCTGAATACAAGGCCGCGCTACGGCTCAGCCCGCAATATACGCTTGCCGCCATCAATCTCGCCGATCTTTATCGGCAACTTGGCCGCGACAATGATGGCGAAAGCACCTTGCGTGCGGCGATCGCCGCATCACCTCGGGATGCTGGCTTGCACCATGCGCTGGGCCTGGCACTCAGCCGCATGAAACGCTCCGACGAAGCACTGGGCGAAATTGGGCGCGCTGCCGAACTTGAGCCGGACCGCGCGCGATATGCTTATGTTTACGCCGTCGCGTTGCATTCAGCTGGGCGTAGCGACGAGGCAATGACGGTTCTTAAGAAGAGCTTGGTTGCGCATCCCGGCGACCGCGACACGCTGTTGGCCCTCATCAGCTTCGCTCGCGATAGTGGAGACTTTAGCGGTGCCCTCGCATACGCCAATCAGCTCGCCCAATTCACTCCGGACGATCCAAGCCTAAAAGCACTCATCGAAGATCTTAAACAGCGCTCGGGCAACAAGCCTAACCCGCAATAAAACTCCGGGACATCGCAACAACCAAATTTGAAATTCGCCAAGCGAATCAGTTGCCTACTATGAGTTGCCCAAACTCTTAACGAACTCTTTCGCTGCGATCGCTGGACGTCCGGCGTCGGCGCAGGTTTCGCCGGTCAACGTGACGCAGGCGTGGCATAGTGGCTGGCAAGCGAATCGCCGCGACCCTATCTGAAGGCTTCAATGGCCAAGACCGCGACAAAGAAAAAATCCGCGAAACAGCCCGATTTGTTCGACACCCGTGCGTCAAAATCGTCGGCTCGCAAGGCGCCGAAAGCGTCGGCGCGCGCTAAAACCAGCGCGCGCGCGAAACCTGCCGCACGCGGGTCGAGCGCGGAGGCCGGCTACACCGCCAAGCATATCGAGGTGCTTGAAGGCCTTGAGCCGGTACGCCGCCGCCCGGGCATGTATATCGGCGGCACAGACGAAAAAGCGCTGCACCATCTGTTTGCTGAAGTGATCGACAACGCCATGGACGAGGCGCTGGCCGGCCACGCCGACTGGATCGAAGTCGAGATGGAAGCGGACGGCTTCGTCAGCGTAACCGACAATGGCCGTGGAATTCCCGTCGATCCGCATCCGAAGTTCAAGAGCAAGTCTGCGCTGGAAGTGATCATGTGCATGCTGCACGCCGGTGGCAAATTTGACTCGAAGGTCTATGAAACATCGGGCGGGTTACACGGCGTCGGCGTCTCGGTCGCCAATGCGCTGTCCGAGCGCATGGAAGTCGAGGTCGCACGCGAGCAACAGCTCTACCGAATGGCGTTCGAGCGCGGGAAGCCGAAAGGCAAGCTGGTGAAAGCCGGCCGCGCGCCGAACCGGCGCGGCACGCGCGTGCGTTTCAGGCCCGATCCACAAATCTTCGGCCCCAAGGCCGCGTTCCGACCAGAGCGCATCTTCAAAATCACGCGCTCCAAAGCCTACCTGTATGGCGGCGTCGAGATTCGCTGGCATTGCGACAAGGCGCTGCTCAAGGGCCTCGAGGATGTGCCCGAGAAAGCTACGTTCCATTTCGAACAAGGTCTGAAGGATTATCTGTCCGAGACGCTCACTGGCTCTACATTGGTCCACCCGGACATTTTCACCGGCAGCGTCGGCAAGACTGGTTCGCATGGCGCCGTGCAATGGGCAGTGGCCTGGACTGCCGACGCCGACGGGTTTTTACAATCGTATTGCAACACGATTCCGACGCCGGACGGCGGCACCCATGAATCGGGTCTGCGCACCGCGTTGCTGCGCGGCTTGAAGGATCATGCCACGCGTGTGGGCCAGGAAAAACGCGCTGCGCCGGTCACCAGCGAAGATGTGATGACGGGTGCCGGCTGCATGCTTTCGGTGTTCATCCGCGAGCCGGAATTCCAGGGCCAGACCAAGGACCGGCTCGCCACCGCCGAAGCGCAGCGCATCGTTGAGCAGGCGATCAAGGACCCGTTCGATCATTGGCTCGCTGGCAACCCGCTGCAGGCCAGCAAGCTGCTCGATTTCGTCATCGAGCGCGCCGAGGAGCGCTTGCGCCGCCGGCAAGAGAAGGACATCGCGCGCAAGACCGCGGTGCGCAAATTGCGCCTCCCCGGCAAGCTCGCCGACTGCACCTCATCGGCGTCCGAAGGCTCCGAGATTTTCATTGTCGAGGGAGACAGCGCCGGCGGCTCCGCCAAACAAGCCCGTGACCGCCGCACGCAGGCCGTGCTGCCACTGCGCGGCAAGATCTTGAACGTCGCCTCCGCCGGCAAGGACAAGCTCGCCCAGAACGCGCAGCTTGCTGATCTGATCCAGGCGCTTGGCTGCGGCACCGGCACGCACTATCACGAAAAAGATCTGCGCTACGAGAAAGTCATCATCATGACCGACGCCGATGTCGACGGCGCGCATATTGCTTCGCTCCTGATCACCTTCTTCTACCGGCAGATGCAGAAGCTGATCGAGGGCGGCCGGCTCTATCTCGCAGTGCCGCCGCTTTACCGCCTCGCGCACGGTGGCAAGATTGTGTACGCGCGCAACGAAAAGCACAAGGAAGCGTTGCTCAAGAAAGAATTTCACGCTAACGCGAAGGTTGAGGTTAGTCGCTTCAAGGGCCTCGGCGAGATGATGGCGGCACAACTGAAAGAAACCACCATGGATCCCGGCAAGCGCACGCTGCTGCGCGTGGTCCTAGTTGACAAAGAGATGAAGCCGACCGCGCGCGCTGTCGAGCGCCTAATGGGCACCAAAGCCGAGGCGCGCTTCGAGTTCATCCAGGAGAAGGCGGAATTCGCCAGCGCAGAGTTGCTGGACGTTTGATACCTAGATCCCGTTAGGATGCATGCGCTTGCGACGCACCGAGCGTCATGAGCGGAGCGCGTTGGGGCCTAGTGAGTGCCCCCACCTGCTTCGCACCTCTGCAACAGCGGCGTCTTTGTGCCGTGTGCGAGTGCGATGCCATCCTTGACCCGCACTGTCCCGCCGCTGGTCTGGTTGAATATTGTGCGCCGCGTATTGTTGCGCACGGTGAAAACCAGCTTCTGGCGATCCTCAACTTCTGTGCCGGGCTGGAAAATCACATCGACGGACAGGCTGGTCGGCGACGTCCGCTCGGCGGACAATACGCTATAGCGGTTGATCGCGAAGTCGGGGCCGAGGTTATGGTCTTCGAGCACCAGCCCCGCACTTGGCGTCGTAATACTAACGTGCGGATTGGCGGGGGTTGGAGGCTTATTGCAGTCGGTAGCCCAGGTTCCAAAGAACCCAAACTGCTGAAACAGTTCTTCGACCGATGCGGCATCCGTTTTAGTTGATATTGTGAAAGACACAACGAACACAAGAACCATTACCAACCGCATAGTACCGCTACTCCACTTCTTTAAATACAATAGCAGCGGTCAGCGCGGCGGCAATTGATTTGGGCCAAAAGCCTGCCGCGCGTTACCCTACCATTGAGGTAACGTTGATGACTACTTAAAGGTCAGGTTGGCGGCGTTCACTACGTCGGCAAAGTTTTTGATATCGGAATCGATCCGCTTCTTGAACGCATCGCCGGTGGGTCCGCCTGGTTTCACCGCCATCTTCTGAAGGCCCTCCTTCACAGCGGGATCGGCGAGCGCCTTGCCGAGTTCCGCTGTGAGTTTGGCCACGACTGCAGCCGGCGTTCCGACAGGCACAAAAAAGCCGCTCCACAACTGGGTATCAACGTCCGGAAAACCCGCTTCCGCCATGCTTGGCACATCGGGCAGTTCGGGCGAACGCTCGGAACCTGTGACCGCCAGTGCGCGGATCTTGGCGCCTTTTACCAGCGGAATCACTGGCGGGCCGTCAGAGATGGTGAACAGGCATTGTCCGGACACGACGCTCAAGTTCGACTCATTGGTGCTCTTGTAGGGAATTCCGACCGCCGGCATTCCGCTTTTAAGCTTCAACAATTCACTCGCGATCGTAAAAGCCGGCGACGACGTGCCATAATTCGACTTATCAGGGTTGGCTTTTGCCCAGGCGACGAGTTCTTTCACGTTCTTCGCTGGATGGTCCGCCGGTACAACCAGAACCAGCGGGAATGAAGCAATCATATTCAGCGGAATGAAACTATTACTCGCGTGATAGGTAAGATCGGGAAAGATGGCAGTCGCGATCGACATCTGCCCAGTGGCACCGACCAGCACCGTGTAGCCGTCGGCCGGCTGACGCGAGGCGAATTCGGCGGCGATGCGACCCCCGGCGCCGACCCGGTTTTCGATCACCGCAGTCGCCCCGGTATTCTCCTGAAACTTTTGCACGACCAGGCGAGCGAACAGGTCATTGCCGCCACCGGCGGCGAAGCCGACGATGAAATGAATCGGCTTGTTCGGATAGTCAGCTTGTGCCCGCGCATTTCCGGCAGATAGAGCCGCAAACAATATTGCCAGTGCGCATATTATGCCGCTACGCATCCTTATCATCGCATCCCCCGTCTGCGCGCCGCCCCTCCCCGGTCGCGCTTGCGAAAAGCGTACACTAACTAAGGTCACCTGGAAAACGCCTTGGTCGTGATGTGCTATTCTTCTGCCCATTGACAGAGTGCCTGTGCCCGTTAACGAAAAGCGCGTGGCCTTGAGATGAACGCAACACGCGCAATTCCTGAATACACCCATAGCACGAGTGCGGAAGTCCTGGGCCATCCAAAAGCCCTCGCCTTTTTGTTTGCAACCGAGATGTGGGAGCGCTTCTCTTATTACGGGATGCGGGCGCTACTCGTGCTCTACATGCTCAAGTTCCTGTTTGCGCCACAGCGCACCGGCGAGGTGCTCGGACTCGCGCCATTCAAGAACGCGCTGGAATCCGCGTTCGGACCGCTGGCGCCGCAGCCCCTCGCCTCGCAGATCTACGGCTTCTACACGGGACTGGTCTATTTAACGCCGATCCTGGGTGGATTGTTGGCCGACCGCGTGCTCGGTCAGCGTCGCACTGTCATCATCGGCGCTACGCTGATGGCCATCGGCCACTTCATGATGGCATTCGAACAACTGTTTCTGCTCGCACTTGGTTTTCTCATTCTCGGCAATGGCGCATTCAAGCCCAACATTTCGACCCAGGTTGGCTCGCTTTATGCATCTGGCGATCCCCGCCGCGACCGAGCCTTTTCGATTTTCTATGTCGGCATCAATCTTGGTGCATTTCTCGCACCGCTCATCTGCGGCACGCTTGGCGAGGAACTTGGGTGGCACTACGGATTTGCGGCCGCTGGCGTCGGCATGACCCTTGGCCTTATTATTTATCTGGCGGCGACGCCCCACCTGCCGAAAGACGCTTTCGCAAAGCGCGCAACCGCCGACACGCCGCTCGACCGCACCGCGTGGCAATCAATTGTCGCGATCTTCCTGTTATTCGCGCCTGTCAGCTTGTTCTGGGCGACGTACGAACAGCAGGGCAACACAATCGCGCTGTGGGCCGATCAGTTCACCGACCGCCATTTCCTCGGAACCGAAATCCCGGTGACCTGGTTCCAGGCGTTCAATCCCTTCATGATTTTCGCCTTCACGCCTTTCATTGTTGTGCTATGGCGCCTGCAAGGAATGAATGAGCCGTCGACAACCATGAAGTTGGCCATCGGCTGCCTGCTCAATGCTCTCGCCTATCTGCTCATGGTAGTCGCCGCCTGGAGCGCCGGCGGCGAGAAAGCGAGTTGGCTATGGCTATTCGCCTATTTTGTCGTCATCACAGTCGGTGAACTTTATCTATCGCCAACCGGTCTCTCTCTGGTAACGAAGATTGCGCCAGCATCCTTGCTGTCGATGATGATGGGCGTGTGGCTCTCCACCAGCTTCGTCGGCGGATTTCTCGCCGGTTATCTCGGCACGTTCTGGTCGGGCATGAGCAAAGGCAATTTTTTCTTGATGCTCTCGCTCATTTCAGCGGCATCCGGTATCGCAATCATGTTTCTGCACCGCCCGCTCCGCTCGGTGCTGCACAACTAATCCAGTGGCAGCCCGACATATTGCTCAGCCAGCGACGTGGCAGCGGCCTTCGAGCTGGTGAGATAATCAAGATCGGAGAGTTGGCGGCGGCGGTCAAAGGCCGACTCATTCGGAAAACGGTGCATGATCTGCGTCATCCACCAGGAGAATCGTTGCGCATACCAGACGCGCCGCAGGCACCGCGCCGAATAGTTTTCCAGCAATTCGTCGCGCTTGCTCTTGTAAAACGCGGTCATCGCGCGCGACAACATCATCACGTCGGCAAAAGCGAGGTTCATGCCCTTGGCACCGGTCGGCGGCACAATATGCGCGCTGTCACCAGCGAGAAATAATCGCCCGTATTGCATCGGCTCGACCACGAAACTGCGCATTGGCGTGATGCCTTTTTGCAGCATCTTGCCTTCCTCGAGCTTGCGCGCGCCGCCAAGCCGTTTGTGCAACTCATCCCAGATGCGCGTGTCCGACCAGTTTTCGATTTCCTCGTCGTGGTCGCATTGCAGGTAAAGCCGCGCCAGCGTCGGCGAACGCATCGTGTAAAGGGCGAACCCGCGATCGGTGTAGGAGTAGATCAGCTCGTGATCGGGTGGTGGCGATTCCGAAAGAACGCCGAGCCAACCGAAGGGATATTCGCGTTCGAACACGCTCAGCACGCCCTCGGGGAAACTTGGCCGGCAGATGCCATGGAACCCATCACAGCCAGCGATGAAATCGCAGTCGATCTCCTGCGGGCGGCCCTGGCGCATGAAGCGGATCTTCGGCCTCTGCGATTTGAGATCGTGGACCGTGACGCCATCGACCTCGAACAGCAGCGGCCCGCCGTCGGATCGGCGGCGCTCCACCAAATCCTTCACCACCTCCTGCTGGCCGTAAATGGTGACGCGCTTGTTGATCAAGTCTTTGAAATCGATGCGGTGCAGTGCACCGTTGATACCGATATTGATGCCCCAGTGCACCATGCCTTCGCGCTGCATGCGCGCACCGACGCCAACCTCTGTCAACAGATCGGCGGCCCAATGCTCGATCAGTCCGGCGCGGATGCGGTTTTCGATGTATTTGCGACTGCGATTTTCAATGATGATCGATTCGATGCCTTGCAGGTGCAGAAGCCGCGCCAACATGAGGCCAGCGGGCCCTGCTCCAATAATTCCGACCTGCGTGCGCATAAGGTGTTTTCCGGCGTACAAATTCGCCGTCCCTAATAGGCTTTCGATTTGGTCAAGGCAAAGGGACGAAACCTAGAAAGCGTTGGACAATCGCGGCACGCTTTGCCGGTTAATGTCAGACCGGCCAGCCGTAACGTGGCACTCTGTCCCGATATTGCCTGTAAGCATCTCCGAACTTTTGTTCGAGATACCGCTCCTCGCGCTTAACCACGCCAAAATGTAGGACCATGACAAACACCACGGTCATTACCAGCATCCAATCAGACGCGAGCAGAATAGCGAGCCCGGCAAGAAAAAGGGTCCCGCCCAAATACATCGGGTTTCGCAACCACCCGAAGATGCCTTCTGTAACCAGGGCAACCGACGGCTTCCAGGGTTCGGCATGGGTACCGGCCAATCGGAACTCGAGATTGGCGCGTATGATAAGCGCGAGGCCTGCACCGATGAGCACTACGCCAATCACGACGCGACTGACGATCGATAGAGCCAACGTCAGCATGTAGGCTGGCAGCAGCCAGTCGAGCAGGAGGCCAAGGACAATCGCTGCGGCTGCCAGCAATGGCGGCGGCGCAATCACGCCAGGGTTGTCGCGGCTATCCTGCATGCTGGTACATTCCTAGAACGCGTAGGCGGCGTATGAGTTCGTCGTATGTCTCAAGTGCTGAGCCATTCGGCGAGTGCCGCATTCACTGCGTTGGGTTTCTCGATGGTGGACAAATGCCCACAATCGGGCACGACGACAAGCCGTGCACCGGAAATTCCGGTGCAAATTTCCTTCGAGAGATCAGGCGGCGTGAGTTCGTCGCCATCGCCAACCAACACCAGCGTCGGGCAGCGAATTGTCGCGAGCAATGGCCGCGAATCCATACGCGACATGATAGCCTTTTGCTGACGCACAAAGGCCTCTACGCCGGTATCGGCGGCCATGTCCTGCACGACACGTTTGAGTGCGTCATCATTGTGCCGATTGCGATGCAGATAGACCCGCGTCAGGGTATCAACGACTTCCGTGAGCTTGCCCGCTTCCGCTATAGCAATGAAATTTTCGCGCCGCGCGGACTGCTCGGCAGTGTCCGGCCGCGCTGAAGTGTCAAGCAGCGCGAGCTTGGCAATCCGCTCGGGTGCCTGGCGTAGCATGGCAAAGGCGATGTAGCCGCCCAGCGATAAGCCAGCGAGTGCGAAACGCGGAGGAGAATCGGCGAGGATGCGCGCAGCAATTGCAGCCACCTTGTCGTCGCGCCGGTGATCGGCCACGGTAACAGGCCCAAACGGCCAAAGCGCCGCGATTTGCGGAGCATAGAGCCGCGCGCTGCACAGTAATCCGGGTACCAGTAGGAGCGGTAAAACAGATGCCATCGTGCGTTTCCAGTGCGAAAAGATTAAGAATTAATATGACTTATGCCACCTAGAAGCATTGACTTTAGCCCTTTGCACCCTATGTTCCCGGACAACCGGTCAGACATGAAGATTCGGCCGTTCCCCGCGCAAAGCAATCGGTTTTCTTTGGTCCGGCGCGATCTGGGCGGCTTCTGAGGTTATATGGCTTTTTCTCATCTCGGCTTATCTACCAAAGTTCTCGCTGCCATCGAGGCGGCCGGCTACAAAACCCCCACTCCCATTCAAGACCAGGCCATTCCGCACGTACTCGCACGACGCGATGTGCTCGGCATTGCACAAACGGGGACCGGCAAGACCGCGGCCTTCGTGCTGCCGATGCTTACGATGTTGGAGCAAGGTCGCGCGCGCGCGCGCATGCCGCGCACTCTCATTCTCGAACCGACGCGCGAGCTTGCTGCGCAGGTGGCCGAACATTTCGAGAAATACGGAAAGAACCACAAGCTCAACGTCGCGCTGATCATCGGCGGCGTTTCGTTCGACGACCAGGACGCCAAGCTGTTACGTGGCGTCGATGTGCTGATAGCTACGCCTGGCCGCTTGCTCGACCATTTCGAACGCGGGCGCCTGCTTTTGTCAGGCTGCGAGCTCCTCATTATCGACGAAGCCGATCGCATGCTCGACATGGGCTTTATCCCTGATATCGAGCGCATCGGTAAGCTGGTGCCATTCACGCGGCAGACGCTTTTCTTCACCGCGACGATGCCCCCCGAAATCCAGCGCATTGCCGATACCTTCCTGCACAATCCAGTGCGCGTAGAGGTGTCAAAGCCTGCGACTGCCGCCACGACCATCACCCAATTGTTGGTCGCCACCGGCCGGGATCCAGCCGAAAAGCGTGAGACGCTGCGCCGACTGCTTCGCTCTGCCGACGGATTCAAGAACGCTATTGTGTTCTGCAACCGCAAGCGCGAAGTCGCGCAATTGCACCGTTCGCTGCTGCGCCATAAGTTTAACGCCGCGGCGCTGCATGGCGATATGGACCAGCCGGCGCGGACTGCTGCGCTTGAATCGTTCCGCAAGGGCGAGGTCACGGTGCTCGTCGCTTCCGACGTGGCCGCGCGCGGTCTCGATATTCCCGCGGTCAGCCATATCTTCAATTTCGACGTGCCGCATCACCCCGATGATTACGTCCACCGCATCGGTCGCACAGGCCGTGCGGGCTTGAGCGGCACGGCAATCACCATTGTCGCCCCAATCGACGGCAAGGCGGTCGGTGCCATCGAACGATTGACTGGTCAGACTATTTCCTGGATGGGCGAGCCTGCGCCCGCCGAAACGCGCGAGCCGAAAAGCGCACGGCATACGCGTGCCGAGCCACGCAACCGGCACCGTGATCGCAAACCCGCGCACCGAGCAAAGAGCGATGCTCCCGCTCACAAGGCACCTGCTCCTCCCCTACCTGCAGAGGAAACGGAGGGAGGTCACCTGCCGGCCTTTTTGCTTCGGCCGGTCTCCCTTAAAGCCTGACGATCGGGGCGTTCGCCCTTTATGCCGCCAAGCGGCATGAACCCAATCTGTAAGACTCATCCGGAACTTGCCGCTGAGAGCGCAGCTACTCAGGTCGCCTAACAGCGTTACTCTGCGCCTTTTGCAGGCGTGAGCTGTACTGACTCGCCACAACCGCAGGCACTGGTCTGGTTCGGATTGTTGAAGATGAACTGCGCCGACAGTTTTTCGGATTTGTAGTCCATCTCGGTGCCAAGCAGAAACAGCACAGCCTTGGGATCGATCAGGATCTTGACCCCCTTGTCCTCAACCACCTCATCGGTTGGGTTTACCGCGTCGGCATATTCCATTGTGTATTCCATGCCGGCGCAACCGCCATTTTTGACGCCAACGCGTACGCCGGCGACGGGCTTTTCGGTTCGCGCCATCACATCCTTGATGCGCGTCGCAGCGGCATCGGTGAGCCGCATCACCTGGGGTCGGGGTCGTGCCGTTGCCATAGCTATCCTTGTCAAGCCTTAATCTGGGGTATCGTCACTCCTACCGCAACTCACCACATATTCAACACGAGTCGGGCCTCGTCCGACATGCGGCTCGGATCCCAAGGCGGATCCCATACCACAGCCACCTTGGTTTCTTTCACACCCGGCACGCTGGAGACTGCATTCTCGACCATGACGGGTAGATCTTGCGCCGCTGGGCAATTAGGCGAGGTCAGCGACATGTCGACCTTCACCCCGCGGTCATCGCCGATATCGATTTTGTAGATCAAGCCCAACTCGTAGATGTCCGCCGGAATTTCAGGGTCATAGACAGTCTTCAGCGCGGCAACGATGTCGTCGGTCAGCTTATTGAGTTCGTCCTGCGGCAGCGCCGGCGAGCCGACTACGGCGGCATTTTCAGGCGGTTTTTCCGCTACAGGCGTATTGTCGGGCGTGTCATCGGTCATACGAAAAATTCCTGCGCCTTGACGAGCGAGGCGACGAGCGTGTCTACCTCGTCCTTGGTGTTATACATGCCGAATGAGGCGCGGCAGGTTGCGGTCAGACCGTAGCGCGCCAGAAGCGGCATCACGCAATGAGTTCCGGCTCGCACCGCCACGCCTGAACGATCAATGATGGTGGCAACGTCGTGCGGATGCGCGCCTTTCATCTCGAATGATACGATTGGCCCCTTGTCCGGCGCATTTCCGATAATCCGAAGCGAGTTAATTTGTTCCAGTCGCTCGTGCGCGTATCTGGCCAGCGCCCCCTCGTGCGCGCGGATTCGTGACTTGCCGACGGAATTGACGTAGTCGATCGCCGCACCGAGACCGATTGCCTGCACGATTGCTGGCGTGCCCGCTTCGAATTTATAAGGTGGCTCACCATAGGTGATCCGATCCTCAAACACCTCATTAATCATTTCACCACCACCGTTGAACGGCGGCATCGTCGCGAGATGCTCATGTTTACCGTAGAGCGCGCCGATTCCCGTCGGCCCGTACACTTTATGGCCGGTGAACACATAGAAATCGCAATCGATGTCGCGCACATCGACATCCATGTGCACGGCCGCCTGCGCGCCATCGATCAGCACCGGAATACCGCGC
Source organism: Pseudolabrys sp. (assembly GCA_036391175.1). Classification (GTDB taxonomy): domain Bacteria; phylum Pseudomonadota; class Alphaproteobacteria; order Rhizobiales; family Xanthobacteraceae; genus Pseudolabrys. The sequence goes on along the minus strand of DASWAK010000469.1, from coordinate 1,572 downwards.
GCATGCGCGATTCGCACAACATCTTTCACCGGCACGACCGTGCCGAGCACATTGGACATGTGGGTGACCGCCACCATCCTGGTGCGGGGTGTTAGTAATTTCTCAAATTCGTCGAGCAGAAAATTCCCGTCATCGTCAATCGGGGCCCACTTGATCACCGCGCCTTGTCGCTCACGTAAGAAATGCCAGGGCACGATGTTGGAATGGTGCTCCATGATCGAGAGCACAATCTCATCGTCCGCCTTGATGCGCTCACGCCCGAAGGTATAGGCAACCAGATTGATCGCTTCGGTGGCATTTCGCGTGAAGATGATCTCTTCCTTGCGCGCAGCGTTCAGAAATTCGCGCACAGTCTCGCGCGCGCCCTCGTAAGCCTCAGTCGCCTCGTTTGCGAGATAATGTAGCCCCCGATGCACGTTTGCATATTGCTCAGTATAAGCTTTCTGTAGCCGATCAAGCACCTGCTTCGGCTTTTGCGCGGAGGCGGCGTTATCCAGATAGACCAGCGGCTTGCCATAGACCTTGAGCGCCAGCGCCGGAAAGTCCGCCCGGATTTTGGCGACGTCGTAGGAGCCGTTACTGACCGCCGGATGCATGGTCAACCGCGTCTCCCAAGCCACTTCAGCGCAGCAAACTTCAGCGCGTTGCGAATGCCCTCATGCGCGATCTGCTCGATGGTTTCGTCGATAAAAGCCTCGATCAGCAGCGCTTCGGATTCCTTTTCCGAAATGCCGCGCGACATCAGATAAAATTTCAATCCTGGATCGAGCGCGCCGGCGGTGGCGCCATGGCCGCAGACCACATCATCGGCAAAGATTTCCAGCTCTGGCTTATTGTCAGCTTCCGCTTCGTCCGAAAGCAACAAAGCTCGTGTCATCATCTTGGCGTCGGTCTTTTGTGCGTGCTGCTTGACCACAATCTTGCCCTGAAAAACGCCGTGGCTTTCGTCATCGAGTACCGCCTTGAATTGTTCGCGACTCTCACAGTGGCCGGCCGCGTGCTCGATCAGCAGCGTGGTGTCGACATGATCCTTGCCGCGCAGCAGGCTGACGCCGCCTATGCTGGCCTTGGTGCCTTCTCCGGCAAAACGGATGAAGCTCTGGTTACGCACCAACTGGGCGTCGCTTGTGTAGGCAAAGCTGTTGAAGTGTGTGCGCGCGCCGACCGCAGCCAACAAGCTCGCAACATGTAAGGCCCGCGCTTGCGTGATCTTGATGTAATCGACTTGCGCCTCGTCGCCGATCACCAGCTCAAGCGCGGCATTGACTTGGGCGTCGCCGCTCTCGTGGTTCTCTATGAGAGTGACCTTGGCGCCCTTCTCCACCACAATTAATGAACGCAAGAAAACAGAGCTCGGCTTGTCGCTACCGGTCACGAAAACGAGATTGATCGGACGCTTTGGTGCAGCGCCAGCAGATACTCGGATTACGGCACCGTCGCTCATCATGGCGGTGTTGAGCGCCACCGCCACGTCGTCGGTCGCGAAGGTCTGGCCGACACGGGTGCCCACCAACGGGTCGCCTTTGCCTAGCGCATCGGCCATCGAGGCGATCGCTAGGCCGGGCTCCGGAG
>DASWAK010000468.1:0-3033 GCA_036391175.1 Pseudolabrys sp. | reverse complement strand
CGGGAATCTTGATGCCCTGGTTGGCGAGATGGGCCAGGAAGCGCGGACGCACGCCGGTGGCCACGTAGTGCCCCTGCACGGTACCGTCAGGCGCGGTACCGGTGCGCACATACTTGAAGATTTCCTGCATTTGAATGATGTCGCCTTCCAGTCCGGTGACTTCAGCAATCGAGGTGACTTTGCGCTTGCCGTCGGACTGACGCTGAAGCTGCACAATGAGCTGGATGGCGTTGGCGATCTGACTGCGGATCGAGGCCACCGTCATCGGCAGGCCTGCCATACCAATCATCTGCTCCAGGCGTGAAATCGCATCGCGCGGCGTATTGGCGTGAATTGTTGCCATCGAACCTTCGTGACCGGTGTTCATCGCCTGCAACATATCGAACGCTTCTTCGCCGCGGCACTCGCCAAGGATGATCCGGTCGGGCCGCATACGCAGCGCGTTCTTTACCAACTCGCGCTGGCGTATTTCGCCCTTGCCCTCAATGTTCGGAGGGCGTGTCTCCATGCGGCCGACGTGCGGCTGTTGCAGTTGCAGTTCGGCAGCGTCTTCGATTGTGAGCAGGCGCTCCTTTTCGGAGATAAATGCAGAGAGCGCGTTGAGCATTGTCGTCTTTCCGGAGCCAGTACCGCCGGAAATGATTGTGGTGACGCGCGATTTTACGGCAGCCGCCAGCACTTCAGCCATCGGTGGACGCAGCGCGCCGACCTCGACCAGCTTCGAGATATTGAAGGGCTTCTTTGAGAACTTGCGGATCGAGACCAACGGGCCATCGACGCCAATCGGCCGTACCGCCACGTTGACGCGCGAACCGTCCTGCAGGCGGGCGTCGCAGAGCGGATGCGATTCGTCGACACGGCGGCCGACCGCAGAAACGATCTTGTTGATGATCCGCAAAAGGTGTTGCTCGTCCTTGAAGCGCACCGACAGCGGCTCAAGGATGCCGTGGCGTTCCACATAGACGCATTCGTGGCCGTTAATCAGGATATCGTTGATGCTCGGATCATTGAGTAGTGGTTCGAGCGGGCCCAAGCCCGTCATTTCGTCCATAATTTCCGAGACGAAGTCGCCAAGTTCCTGCGTATTCAGAGGAAGACGCTCGACCATCACATATTGCGAAACCAGCTGCTGGACGTGCCGTCTGAGTTCTTCTTCGGGCACCTTATCCAACGCCGAAAGATTGATCTCCTCGATCAGCCGCCGGTGCAGACGCACCTTGGCGTCAAGCAATTTATTGCTGAGCAATGCACTTTCAGTCTGCTGCGCAGGCTGAGCCTGCTCCACCGCCGGCGATTCGGGGGGCACTGTCCACGACACGCCTTCGAGCACGGATGCTGATGGTTCCTCGGGCGTGGGCAGATCTGGCGCTGGAACACGCCGGGCTGTGAAACGTCCGATCATTTTAGCCGCCCACCATGGAAAGCTTGAGTTTCTTCATCAGTGGCATCACCTGACCATCGGCCGCGGGTTTGGATGCGGCCAGGTCGAGCACCAACTTTTTGAGCTCCACAGTAATCTTGTTGCCCGGCTTAACCTCATCCAGCGGAACCCCGCGATCAATCGCCTCGCGAACGAGCTCGTAGTCGTTGGGAATTGCGCTCAGGAAGGCATCACCTAGCGTATGCGCGAGGTCGCCGCGGCGCAGGCCGGAATCGAACATACGCTGACTGAAGCGATTGACGATCACTCGCGGGTTCGGCCCGTCGCCGAGCCGCTCCCGGATTGCCGCCACCAATTGCTTGGCGTGGCGAAGCCCTGGCACAGTGGTTTCGCTGACGATGAACAGTTTGTTCGAGCCGAGCAGCACGCTGTCGGTCCAGGAGAACCAAGTGCGTGGCATGTCGAATACGACATATTCGAAATTGCTGGACACGAGGTCGAGCAGGCGCGTCACCACGTCGGGATCGAATGACCGCATCTCGGCCGGGCGGTTGGGCGCGGCAACGACGGCCAGACCGGAAGCGTGATACGAGAGCATGACTTCCAGCAATTGCCGGTCCAGGCGATCAGGCCGCGGCTCGATTTCGGCCAGATTGAGACGTGGCTCGAGATCGAGATAGTCGGCGACCGAGCCATGTTGGAAGTCGAGATCCACCAGACACGTGGAAGGCCTCGCGCGTGGACCGCCGCTATTGAGCAGAATCATGGCGCTCTGGACGGCAAGCGTCGTGACACCGGCACCGCCAACCGCAGGAAGGAAGGTGTAGATTTTTGCTTCAGTCGCCTGGGCACTCCCGCCCGGTCCTTTGGCAACGCGAGCGCAGGTACGCACCAGGTCGATCGGTTCGACCGGCTTCACAAGAAAGTCAGCGGTTCGCATCTGCAGCAGAGTGCGCGCGACATTTTCATCGAATGTCTGCGTTACCGCGATGACCGGCGACCACGTGCCAACCCGTGCCATCAGCCGCGCGAGTGCGGCCATCTCATCGGCGCGTCCAGCGTCAAGATCGACAACGACCACGGTCGCGTCAGCGACATCGAGCGTATCACCTTGCTCAGCAAGGCGGCCTGAAACCATGGCGAGTTCGATTGCAGACGATGCACTAAAGGTCGCACGTACTGAATTGTCGAACTCGGGGTCGGCAGTGAGAACCACCAGGCGAGTCCGGTTGGTGTCAGGGGTGGGTCCAATGCGCATAATGCACCCGATATTCCGCTTACTTCACTGGCGCTGCTGGTGGCGTTACGGAAGGCCCTACTTGCGCGGCATTATTCTGCGCGTTCGCACCCGAGTCCTGATAGGAGCCGGACGTGCCGACGGCATGCGGCGGTATGACCCGGTTGGTGCGATAGCGTGCGACGGCGCTTTCCATCCTTTGACCGTTGAAGGCAATGTTACGGTTGGCGCTATCACGCGGCCAAGGATCGACCATTTGGGTCACGACGTCGGTTGCCACCGCATTGCCGCCCGACCGCGCGACGGTGTCGCGCCGGTCGATATATTCCGAACAGCCGCCGAGCACCGCGATAAGGGCGCCAAGCGCGACTGTGCGCAGGGCGTTACTGAATGGCCGCATTGGATTCCCCCTTCG
>DASWAK010000467.1:0-5632 GCA_036391175.1 Pseudolabrys sp. | reverse complement strand
CCTGGTACTGCTGTTTGCCGTGATCGATCTGCCGGCAATGCAGCAGTTCGTACCGGGACGCATCGATCATCACAACGCGCAGATTGCCATCGCGGTACTGACCGTGGCGGCGACAGCGTGGTCGGATCGCTTTCGCTGGACTGCGACGGCGGCGGGCATTTTGACCGGACTCGGATTGGCAATCGGCTTTGAGGGTATGCCGTTTCTGGTGCTGTGCGGCGCCGTTATCACGGGCCGCGCCATCCAAGACCGCGAGGCCGCCGGCTCGATGCGCGCTTACGGATTTTCGGTGGCCGCCAGCACGACCGTCGCCTTCCTCGCCTCTGTCGGCCCGGATCATTGGGCACGAACCGCGTGCGATTGCATCGCCATTAATTCTGCGACCGCGGTGGTCGTCGGCGGGCTCGGATTGGCCTTGATCACTTATAGCCGTGATCCGCGCGCTTTGGTGCGTTGCGGATTGATTGCCGCCGTGGTCGCGCCAACAGCGTTGGTCTTTGTACTGTCCGAACCGCGCTGCCTCGGCGGTCCTTATGCGATGGTCGATCCGGCGGTAAAGCAGCTGTATCTGGCAGACGTGCACGAATTGAGGCCACTCCTGTCGGAATTGGCGACGGGCCCGATGATCGGCGTTTGGCTATCGACGTTTCCGCTGGTGGCCGTCGTTGCCGTCATCGTCCTCGGGCTGCGCGACGTGTTGCGCCGGGATTTCGGCTTCCTGGTTGCAAGCGCGGCGCTGCTGTTAGCCGTCGCCATGATGTTCGCGGCGATAAAGGGCTGTGCCTATGCGATGTGGCTGGCGATGCCGCCGGTCGCCGTGCTGGCGTTGCGTCTGTTTGCGGTGTTGCGGTTGAAGTCGCTGGTGCCGCGTTTCATTGCCGCACTGCTGCTGACGCCGATGGCGCTGTCTGCCGGCGCGGTCGCGATTGCCGATACGGTCGGGCTCTACCGCAACAATTCATACGTGGACCCGGAACCAAGGGCCTGTTTCAAAACGCAGAGTTATGCACCGCTTGCGACGCTGCCTCCGGGCCTGGTGGTGACGAATATCGATTACGGGCCGTTCGTGCTGGCCCTGACGCCGCATTCGGTGCTGGCAGCCCCCTATCACAGGCTCTCAACGGGTATCATCGTGGCGCACAAGATTTTTAGCGTTCCACCGGATGAGGCCTATCGCATTATCACCCAGCTGCGGGTGAATTACGTGGCAATGTGCGGTTTGTACGCGCCAGTGGGGCTGACGGACCAGCAACGCGCCGCGAGCTTGTGGGGACAGCTGCAGGCGGGCACCGTTCCGGATTGGCTTAAGCGTGAGCCCGCAGCCGATGGTGAGGCGTTCGCCATCTATCGGGTCAGGTCGTGATGACCGGCGCAACGCTCCCGAACCCAATCGAACGCGGCCACCCCGCTATTCACTGGATCGCTCAACTCCACTCAGCCTGAGCCTCCATCGGCGCTTGCGGCTGCCGGTCACATTGTGGGAGTGCTGGTCTCCGGTGTGATCCTGTTGATCCAGTGGGCAATCCCTATTGCAAAACCAGCGGCATGATTGATGATAAAGGGTTGCCAATTGATACAACTGCATTGGCCAAAAGGGGGGACACATGAAGAGACTCGTTCTACTGCTTGTCGTTGCGGCTTTTGCCGCATCACCAGCTGCAGCTGTTAGCAAGCACAAGAAATCCGAGCAGACCGCTGAGGCCAAACAGGCCGCTGAGGCCGAGGATATAGCAAAGCAGCACGACAATACCAGGCGAGCTCTAAGGGACGCGCTCCCGCTGGTGCTGCCGAGCTGGTCGCTGCCAGTCTTTTTCGGCATGCATCTAGATGAGAAGATGAAGAACGAGACGAAGAACGAAAAGAAAAAGAAGCAAAAGGCCGTCGATAGGCAATAACGGACTTCAAGGTGCGGTGGGCGAGGCCCTATTCGATGTCCGCTATTTCGTCGCGATTAGATAACGCCTGCATTGCTTTTGTTACCGTCGCGGTATCCGTGATCGTGCTATCGCTGTCGACGCTCCCTGGTTATGCGCAACGAGGGCCCTTCGCCGATATGTCCGGATCCTGGTCGGGGGGTGGCACAATCACCTTGTCCACCGGATCGCATGAACAGATCCGATGCCGCGCAAATTACGATTCGCAAGCAAGCGGCAATGATCTCAAGCTCGCGCTGCGGTGCGCCAGCGACAGCTACAACGTCAATTTCCGCGGCAACGCTATAAACAGTGGCGGCAACATGACCGGTAGTTGGTTCGAAGAAACCAACCATGTCGCCGGGCAATTCTTTGGCAGCATCAAAGGCAATCGTATCGACGCGAGAATTGAAGGGCAGACTTTCGCGGCGTTTTTGAACATGACCACGCACGGCAATCGGCAATCGGTCTCGCTCCGATCGCCGGGAAGTCGTGTTTCGAACGTCACAATCGCTCTCACACGCCGATAGCGACCAACGCCACATGTCCGCTTTGGATCATTAGCGGACATTGCGGCATGTCGCACGATGTCCGCTTTGCCCCCGAAAGCGGACATTGGCTGGTGTCAGAACCACGCTGATCGTGCCCGCGTCGATCTTTCGGTAAGACCCTCCGGAGAGAGCGGGGTCCCCGATGCCCGCTTTGGGTCATTCGCGAGCTAGCTGGTCAAGGACAATGCTCGTACTTGTCCGCTGTTACTCCAATAGCGGACAGCCGGGGCTGTACCATCGGCAGATATCGGGTGGGGAAATCGGGTGTCCATGCGCCCCCCACATCACCATTGTCCTCTATATGGCTTGAGCATGATCCGTCCGAAAACTGGTGCCAACCTCTCGGCATCATGCTCCGCAGCAATGGAGGTCACCCATGAACTTCCGCATTCGCGGCCTTGAGGCTGGACAATTTTTGCACCTTTTCGCGCTTTCGGAGGCAGAGCTAGCGGCACAGGGCGCGTTAAGGAAAATCGCGGACGGTCCATGCCCTTGCCGCGTCAGTCTTACCGATGCCACGCCGGGCGACGAAGTCATTCTGGTCAATTACGAGCATCACGCGGTCGCGTCGCCATACCGGATGCGCTTCGCGATCTATGTGCGCCAGGGCGAGAGAACCTTCGACGCCGTCAATGCCGTGCCAGACCAGTTGCGCAGGCGCACGCTCGCGGTGCGCGGGTTCGACGACAAGGCAATGATGACCGGCTGGGAAGTGATCGAGGGCATCTGGCTGGAAGAGGCTATCGAACGACGGTTCGCCGATCTGCGCACGCAATATCTGCACATCCATTTCGCCGCGCCGGGATGCTTTGCGGCGAAGGTGGAGCGGGCGTGACCGGGAACTCGCCTATGCCTTTGGGTGTGGCCATTCAGCGTCTGGCCAATGTCCGCTTTGGGTCAAAAGTGGAAATTTCGCGGTGCAACCGCCATGTCCGTTTTACTCCCGGACGCGGACATACGCAGTGCAAAAAGAAATGTCCGGTATGGGCCAATAACGGACATCGGGACAGCATGCAGGCGATATCTGATTTGCTCTCGAATGCGCACGGGCAGCGAGGTTGGCCGGCACTAAAGCTGGACCGGATCGGGTCCGAACCGGTTCTCACCGACGGTCCCTTTTCCGATCCACCGGACAAGGGCGGGTGCGACTGGATTGTCCGCTAAGTGCGATGGGCGGACATCAACTTCGCAAAAACTGAGTATGAGTGGTTCGGCAACCACTCACTTGTCACTCTCATTTGCAGGACATAATACTCCACATCTTTGAAAAACGCTGGTATTGGACGCCGTCAGCAATCTTCTTGGCATCATCGGCGTTGCCTTTGTAGATCGCCGGTATGATCTCTTTCTCACGCGTCTCCTTGAACTGATCCCAGACTACCTTGAAGTCGGCTGCCACCTTGGCGTCTGCGCCGGTCATGCTCGCGAGCACGGAATCGAGCTTGGTGCTTGCCGCTTGCACCTTCGTTTTGAAAGCATCCTGCGCAGATTTGTCCTTGGCGGACAGCATCGAATACAGTGCGCTACGCGAGTCTACGAGAGCCGCGCAGGCGTCACTCGGACCAGCCCAAGCGGCTGGAACGAAGGCCAACCCAACGCCGAGTATCGTCATCACAGCGATCGATTGGTTGCTTGTCATAGATAACCCTTTCTTCCAAAGGAGCGTCACCTTATCGGCGAGCTCGGCCCTTTGACGGCGGATAAAAGGTTCAAACAGAAAAAGTGTCTGCGAAGTTAGAGGGTCTGGAATGGACCAGACTTGACTTGGATCAAGATCGGTCATTAGCGGATATTTCGCAGTGCAATCGTGTCCGCTGTTACTCCAATAGCGGACAAAATGTTGCAGTGCCGCGAATGTCCGCTTTGTGCCAATAGCGGACTCATGCACCGCGACAGAGTTCAGCCTTTTATTCGATCACTTCGTCCGCTGCGACGAGCAGCCCAGCCGATGCTGTTAGACCAAGATCTCTAGCTGTTTTTAGATTAAGGGCAGTCTCGTATTTCGTCGGTGTCTGGACCGGCAGTTCGGCCGGCTTGGCACCGCGAAGAATTCGGTCGACGTAGAACGCGGCCTGCCGATAATGGTCAGCAGAGACAATACCGTAGGACATGAGAGCGCCCTCACGGACCATAAATTTAAAGTTGTAAACTGCCGGTAAGCGGTTGCGAGCCGCGAGCGTGATGATGAGCTTGTAATTCACAGTGGTGGTGGCTTCCGGCAATACCACCATGCCGCTATTTGGCATGCTGGCGATCGCCGTGATCGCGCGCTCGATGTCAGCCGCATCATTCTCGATCCGGCTGGGGAACGCTTCAATTCCCAGTGACGGCGCGACCGCCTGGGCAGCGCCTAACAAGTAATCATAATAGGCGGCAGTTTTCGGGTTTCCCAAAAGCCCCACGCGTGCAGTTTGCGGTGCGATCTCTTTGAGCATGCTGAGCCATTTGCCGACCGCGCTTGGATCGTAAGCCATCAGGCCAGTGAGATTGCCGCCCGGGCGTGCCAGGCTTGCGATGAAGCCCGCGCCAATCGGATCTATGACGTAGGTGAACACGATTGGTATTGTGCCGGTTTCCTTTTGCAACGCGGCGGTGGCCGGTCGTGACATCGCAAAAATCACCTCGGGCTGCATCGCGACCAATTCTTTCGCGAGCGTTTGCGCTTGAGCGCCCGCTGGCGCATAGCGATATTCGATATGAATATTGCGGCCCTCGGACCATCCACGCTTTTCGAGTTCCTGCTCGAATGCCTTCATCTCTGGGTCATTGCTGGTAGTAAGCATGCCGATAAGCCGGAGGCGTTCCGGCTTCTGGGCATGCGCTACGGCTGGCCATGCTGACACAGCGCCGCCGAGCATACGGAGAAATTCGCGGCGTCTCATGTCCGCCTCCCAAAGGCTCGAACAGAGATTTATCTGCAAAATTAGAGGGTGCGCAATGGGACGAGCTTGACTTGGATCAAGGTAGCGGGCGATCAGGCAATGTCCGCTTTGGGTCAAAAGCAGACATGACGCATTCAATTTGGGATGTCCGCTTTACCCCCAATAGCGGACATTCGCACATCGGGCGGCTTTGCCATTTTGAATTCCACTAGGCCAAATTTTGAGTCTATTGCAAACCGGCCTTGCGCATGCCCTCGAGGAATTTCGCCATTGGGCCGGGAGTATA
>DASWAK010000466.1:0-2690 GCA_036391175.1 Pseudolabrys sp. | reverse complement strand
GATCATTGCACGGGTATATTCGCGTCCGACAGTCGCCTGCGTTCCTAACACTGATACGAGCTTCGACACCGACTGTGCGCAAGCGGGCTTGATCGCCGGCACCGTGCCGACAAAGGGCACGGAAAAACGCGCCCGCAATTCGGCAAGCGCGAGCGTGGAAGCGGTGTTGCACGCCACCACCACCAGTTCGGGTGCGTGATCGGCGATCGCCTTGCCGATCACATGCACGACGCGTGTGATCAGCGCCTCTTCGGGCATTTCGCCATAGGGAAAGCCGGCATCATCCGCGATATAGACATAGCGTGCGTCCGGCCGCGCGGCGGCAACCTCGCGATAGACGGTGAGCCCGCCGACGCCGGAGTCGAAGACCAGGATTGTGGGAGCTGCGGCCACGTCAGGCCTCGATCCGTTCGATCAGACGGCCAAGCAGCAGTAGTCCCTGCGGCCAGAAGCCGAGGCGCGAGGCGGTGTTGATGTGCCCGAGTTCGGGCAGTTCGCAATAGTCCGCACCCCAGGCCTCGGCAAATTCACGCGCGCGGGTGGGACTTACAAAAGTGTCGTCGGTCGAGGCAACGACCAGCGCCGGCACCGGAAACCGTTGCCGCGGTGTAGGCAGGAAATCACGGGTGGCTGCGGGCACGTCGGACCGCTCGAGGTCGGATGGTGCGACCAGCAACGCGGCTTTCACCCGGCCTGGATTGCCACGCAATGCCCAATGCGCCGCGAGGGTACAGGACAGGCTGTGGCAGACCAGAATCACCGGCCGTGTACCGCTAGCAAGCGCAACGTCAAGCCGCGCGAGCCAGGAGGCGAGCTTCGGATTGTCCCAATCGTCCTGAAGGACGCGCGTCGCGTTCCGGAACGCCAGGCACCAGTAGGATTGCCAATGCTCGACACCGGAATTGGCGAGGCCTGGCAGCACCAGGAAATCGTATTCGTTGGTGGCGTCGCGCACAGCGTCAGACTTTTAAGGGGTGCATGATGTTGTCCGAAAACCGGTCCCCGGGATCATGCACCAAACACCCGCTTGAAGATGGTGTCGACGTGCTTGAAGTGGTGGTCGAGGTCGAAACTGGCCTCGAGCTCCGTATCGGTGAGCTTCGCTCTGACGTCTTTATCGGCTTTGAGCAGCGACAAAAAATCGCTGTCGCCACCCCACACTTTCATGGCGTTGCGCTGCACAAGGCGGTAGGCGTCGTCGCGTGGCATGCCCTTTTGCGTCAGCGCGATCAGCACGCGCTGCGAGTGGATCAGGCCGCCGAGCTTGTCGAGGTTCTTCTGCATCGTAGCCGGGTAGACCACCAGCCTGTCGATAATGGATGCAAGCCGCGCCAGCGCGAAGTCCAAGGTCACGGTGGCGTCGGGGCCGATCATGCGCTCAACGGAAGAATGCGAAATATCGCGCTCATGCCAGAGCGCGACATCTTCCATCGCGGGCAGAGCATAGGCGCGCACCATGCGGGCGAGCCCGGTAACGTTTTCCGACAGCACCGGATTGCGCTTGTGCGGCATTGCCGAGGAGCCCTTTTGCTTCTCGGAGAAGAACTCCTCCGCCTCCAGCACTTCTGTGCGCTGCAGATGGCGGATTTCCGTGGCGAGTCTTTCAATTGAAGATGCGATCACGCCAAGCGTTGCGAAGTACATGGCGTGACGGTCACGGGGAATGATCTGGGTTGACACGGGTTCTACAGCCAAGCCCATTGCCTTGGCCACATGGGCTTCAACGCGCGGATCGACCTGTGCGAAAGTTCCGACTGCGCCGGAGATAGCGCAGGTTGCCACCTCCTTTCGTGCGGCCACCAACCGTTCACGCGCGCGCGAAAATTCCGCGTAGGCGTAAGCGAGCTTTAGACCGAATGTCGTCGGTTCAGCATGGATGCCGTGGGATCGACCGACTGTCGGTGTCAACTTGTGCTCAATTGCGCGGCGCTTGAGTGCGACGAGCAGAGCCTCAACATCTGTGATCAGTATATCGGCGGCGCGCACGAGCTGCACATTGAAACAGGTGTCGAGCACGTCGGACGAAGTCATGCCCGCATGCACATGGCGCGCTTCCGGGCCGATGATCTCTGAGAGGTGAGTGAGAAAAGCGATGACGTCGTGTTTGACCTCGGCCTCAATTTCGTCGATGCGGTCAACGTCGAATTTAGCCGCTTTGCCTTTCTCCCAGATCTTTTTCGCGGCGTCTTTCGGAATGATCCCAAGCCCGGCCATGGCGTCAGCTGCGTGAGCCTCGATCTCGAACCAAATGCGGAATTTCGTCTCCGGGGACCAGATCGCGGTCATTTCAGGGCGAGAGTAGCGCGCGATGGTCACGCCGCTTCCCCGCGCGCTATTGCCGCTGAATTGCGGATCGCGGCGATACTGGCCTTGTAGTTGCCGCTCTTGAACACGGCCGAGCCCGCGACCAGCACATTGGCGCCGGCCGCGACCACGCGTGGTGCGGTCTCCGGCGTAATACCGCCGTCCACCTCAATGTCGATCGGCCGTCCGCCCACCAGCGCCCGCAGGTCGGCGATCTTGTCGATCGCTGCGGGAATGAAGGCCTGGCCGCCGAAGCCGGGATTAACTGACATCACCAGAATGAGGTCGACCAGATCGATGAGATGCGCGACGCTCGACGCTGGCGTGCCCGGATTCATGCTCACGCCCACCTTCTTGCCGAGCGCACGGATCGCCTGCAGCGAGCG
>DASWAK010000465.1:0-5247 GCA_036391175.1 Pseudolabrys sp. | reverse complement strand
GTGCGCCGGTCATGCCGCTCACGATAGACGGTTGCAGCAGTCGATGATCAGGCTTGCGAGTGCTGGCGTCGTGCTGACTGCAGTGCTGTGGCTATGCCACGGACCGGTTGTTCGGTGGCTCGCTGATTGGCAGGGCCCGCGTGATCTTGCTGCGCTCGCCATAGTTGGTGCGATTGGGGCCGCGGCCTATGGTGGAACAGTTTTGATCTTGTTTGGGCGAGAGTGGATTGCAGCATTCCGCGGCAAACGCCGCCGCTAAATCACCGTTCTTTGTCCTATTGCCGAACGCGTAAGGTGGACATAGGTCATTGCCGACGCTATTTGGGTCCCGCCTGGCTTCACTTTCTGCAGGAATGCATGAATCCCAATCGGCTTGTTTCACCATTTTCTTTGATGCGTGGCGCACGAAAGCTCGCAGTTCCTCTGGTGCTTGCGACTTTGGTCGCAAGCTGCGGCGAACGCCAGCAGCAGGGTGGCCCACCCCCGCCGGCCGTCACCGTGGCAAAGCCGATCAAGCGCTCGGTTTTTGACTACGACGAATATGTCGGTCGATTTGCCGCCATAAATTCGGTCGAGGTGCGCGCCCGCGTCTCGGGTTATCTCGAGGGCCTGCATTTCAAAGACGGGCAGATGGTCAAACAGGGCGACCTTCTGTTCACGATCGATAAGCGGCCGTTCCAGAACACGCTCGATCAGGCGCGCGCCAATCTGGTGCAAGCGCAATCCAATCTCGCCTACACCGAATCCGACTATACACGTGGCCAGCAGCTCGTGCGCGACAAGACCATCACCGATCAAACCTTCGAACAGCGCGCGCAAGCTTTCCGTAACGCCAAGGCTTCGGTGAGCAACAACGAGGCGGCCGTACGCCAGGCTGAGCTCGACATGGAATTCACCGAATTGCGCGCACCGGTGAATGGCCGTATTGGCGACCGGCGTGTTTCGCCGGGCAATCTCGTTACCGGCGGCACCGGCGGCAACACGACGATGCTTGCCACTATTGTTTCGACCGATCCGATTTATTTCGAGTTCACTTTCGATGAAGCCTCCTATCTTCGTTATGAGCGCCTGGCAAACAAAGGCCAAGATGTAGCTAGCCGCAACGCCAGCGTTCCGATCGCGCTCAAGTTGATCGACGAGAGCGATTTCGGTCACAAGGGCCGCATGGATTTTGTCGACAACGTGATCGATCGCTCGACCGGTACGATCCGTGGTCGTGCTGTGTTAGAGAATTCCAACGACGTGTTCGCGCCAGGCATGTTCGCGCGCGTGCGCGTTCCGGCAACGGCGCCTTACGAGGCCATGCTTGTTCCCGACGCTGCCATCGGCACAGAGCAGGCGCGCAGATTTGTCATCGTGATCGACGAACAGGACACGGCGCGGCCAAAATATGTCACACTCGGCCAGCTAACGCCCGACAATCTGCGCGTCATCAAAGAAGGTATCGGGCCCGACGATCGCGTTGTGGTTAGCGGTCTGATGCAGGCTCGCCCGGGCCAGAAAGTCCGTCCGGAGGAGCAGGGCGCCAAGCCTGCGGGCCCGGCTTCGGCGGGTGGTCCGCCGCAACAGTCGAAATAACGGGCGACGCCAAACGCATGCGTATTTCGCACTTTTTCATTGACCGGCCGATTTTCGCGTCCGTGGTCTCGATCATTTTCGTGATCCTTGGCGGCGTGGCGTTTTTCCGCCTGCCGGTCGCGCAATATCCCGAGATCGCGCCGCCGACCATCACCGTAACGGGTCAATATCCCGGCGCCAGTGCCGATGTCGTGGCTGCCACCGTGGTGACGCCGATTGAACAGCAGATCAACGGCGTCGAGAACATGATCTATTTGTCGTCGAATTCGACTGGCGACGGCCGGTTCTCGATATCGGTCAGCTTCGAAATCGGCACCAACCTCGATATTGCGCAGGTGCAGGTGCAGAACCGCGTTGCTATCGCGCAACCGCGGCTGCCCGCCGATGTGCGCAACATCGGCGTGACCGTCAATAAGAGTTCGCCCGACCTGATGATGGTCGTTCACCTCTATTCGCCGGACAAGTCGCGCGACACGTTGTTTATTTCTAACTACGCCACGATTGAGATTACCGACACGCTGACTCGCGTCGACGGTGTCGGCTCACTGATTGTGTTCGGCAGCCGCGATTATGCAATGCGTGCGTGGTTGGACCCCGACAGGTTGCAATCACTTGGACTCACTGCGAACGACGTGGTCACTGGGTTGGCAGGGCAGAACGTCCAGGTCGCTTCCGGTGTACTTAATCAGCCGCCGATGGATAAGCCGGGTGCGTTCCAGATTTCCGTGCAGACGCTCGGCCGTCTGACCAGCACCGAAGAATTCGGTAACATCGTCATCAAGCAGACGGCGAATGCAGTCGTGCGGATGAAGGATATCGCAACAATCGAACTTGCCGCGCAGGACTATTCGACCAACTCCTATCTCGACCGCGATCCGGCCATCGCCATCGGCATCTTCCAGCGGCCTGGATCGAATGCGCTCGCGACCGCCCAGAACATCAAGAGCACGATGGATGAGCTGTCCAAGCGTTTCCCGCCGGGCCTGAAATACGACATTGTCTACAATCCAACGGAGTTCATTCAGCAATCGGTGGATGCGGTTGAGTCCACTATCGGCGAGGCGATTATTCTTGTCGTGCTTGTGGTTATCCTGTTCCTGCAAACCTGGCGTGCAGCGATCATTCCGATCGTGGCTATACCGGTATCGCTGATCGGCACGTTCTTTTTCATGGGGCTGTTCGGCTTTACGCTCAACAACCTGTCGCTGTTCGGCCTTGTGCTGGCGATCGGAATCGTGGTCGACGACGCCATCGTGGTGGTGGAGAACGTCGAGCGCAATATCAAGGCGGGCTTGAGCCCGCACGACGCCGCGGTTAAGAGCATGGACGAAGTGGGCGCTGCGCTGATCGCCATCGCGCTGGTACTGTCGTCGGTCTTCATCCCGTCCGCCTTCATCACCGGCATATCCGGGCAGTTCTACCGGCAATTCGCGCTCACGATCGCGGGCGCCACCATCATTTCGTTGATCGTATCGTTGACACTGTCGCCGGCGTTGTGCGCGCTGCTGCTCAAGCCGCATCGCGAGATCGAGGACGAGCATTGGTGGAGCAAACCGATCCACGGTTTCTTCAGCGTGTTTAACCGTTATTTCGATATGCTGACCCGCGGCTATGGTAGACTCTCAGCTAAGCTCGTGCGCGTTGCGGTTTTGATGCTGGTGGTCTATGCCGGCGTCATTGCATTTGGTCTGAACGAATTCCGCAAGACGCCGGTCGGCTTCATTCCGCAGCTCGACCGCGGTTATCTCATTATTATCACGCAGCTACCGCCGGCAGCTTCGCTCGCGCGTACTGACGAGGTCAATCGGAAGGCGGTTGAAATTGCGCTGTCGGTGCCCGGGATCGCGCACGCCGTGAACATTGTCGGCTTTTCCGGCGCCACCTTCACCAACGCGCCCAATTCTGGCGCAATTTTCGTGACACTGGATCCGTTCGAGAAGCGGGCAAAGGATCCGCGGCAGTCGGCCGCGGCAATTCAGGGACAATTGTTCCAGCGGCTGTCGACGATTCATGACGGCCTGATCTTCGTGGCCGCGCCGCCGCCGGTCTCCGGCATCGGTAATGCCGGCGGTTTCCGCATGATGATCGAGGATCGTGCGGGCCGCGGCTCACAAGCGTTGCAGGGCGTGGTCTACGCAATGATGGGGAGGGCGGCGCAAACGCCGGGCCTGCAGCAGGTTTTCTCGCTGTTCGAAAACACGACGCCGCAGCTATATCTCGACATCGACCGCACCAAGGCGCAGCTGCTCGGGATCAGCGTGCCGGATGTCTTCGCAGCGCTACAGATCTATCTCGGGTCATCCTATGTCAACGACTTCAACCTGTTTGGTCGCACATACCGCGTGATAGCGCAGGCGCGCAGTGAGAACCGCAGCGATCCAAGCGATGTCTTAAAGATCCGTGTGCGCAACAGCAACGGTGAGGCAGTGCCACTGGGCGCTTTCACCACCGTGCGAACGATAACCGGGCCTTATCGCGTGCCGCGGTACAATCTTTATCCAGCTGCCGAACTGGATGGTGCGGCCGCACCGGGCTACAGCCAGGGACAGGCGATCAAGATCATGGAGCAACTCGCGGCGCAGACGCTGCCGCAAGGCTTCTCTTATGAATGGACGACGCTCGCCTTTCAACAAATCCGCGCGGGCAGTACCTCAACTTTCGCCTTCGTGCTCGCGGTGGTGTTTGTGTTCCTTGTTTTGGCGGCGCAATTTGAAAGCCTGACGCTGCCAATGGCCGTCATCATGATCGTCCCCATGTGCCTAATTGCGTCTATAGTCGGCGTCGTATTGCGTGGGCAGGACAATAATATTCTTACGCAGGTGGGGTTTGTGGTGCTTATTGGCCTTGCGGCTAAAAACGCCATTCTGATCGTCGAGTTTGCCAAGCAACTCGAAGACGGCGGTCGTAACCGTTTTGACGCTGCCGTCGAGGCGGCGCATTTGCGCTTGCGGCCGATCCTGATGACGTCCTTCGCCTTTATTCTCGGCGTTACGCCGCTGGTCTGGGCCGTAGGCGCCGGCGCGGAGCTTCGGCAGACGCTTGGCACTGCGGTCTTCTCCGGCATGATCGGGGTTACCGCCTTCGGCCTGATCTTTACGCCGGTCTTTTACGTGGTGTCGCGCTGGGTCGGGCTGCGCCTTTCGGCCCGCCGCAAGCAGCAGCGGCACGCCGGATAAGTCGATCTGTGACATACGGCGATCGCAAATGACGATGAAATTCGGCTTTGGCCAACCGCTGAGGCGCAAGGAGGACGACCCCCTTTTGCGCGGGAGAGGGCGCTACGTTGCCGATGTTTCACCGGCGAATCCTCTGCACGCGGTCGTGGTCCGCTCGCCGCACGCGCATGCCCGTTTCCGCTTTGGCGATCTTGCGCGCGCACGCGCGATGCCGGGCGTGCGCCTCGTGCTGACCGCGGGCGATATTTCCGCGCTGGGGCCTTTGCCGACGCCTGGCGTTGTGCCGGATGTGGATATCAAAGTGCCGAACTATCCTATCCTCGCCAAGGATGTCGTGCGGCACGTGGGCGATGCCGTTGGCTTTGTCGTCGCCGACAATATCGATGCGGCGAAAGATGCTGCGGAGGCGGTCGAAATCGACTGGCAGCCATTGCCGCACATCATTGGAGCGGTGGCCGCGCTCAAAAGCGGCGCCCCAAAGGTGTGGGCTGAG
>DASWAK010000464.1:0-1733 GCA_036391175.1 Pseudolabrys sp. | reverse complement strand
TCCCCTATTCGCCGGATGAAGGTACAAATCTGAGCGGCCTATCGGTATTTCTAGGATAAAATTCAGTAGGTTGCGAGGGATCAAACGGGGCGGCGATGGCGGACCCGACGGGTGAAGCGTTGAGGCTCGATTTCGACCGCCGGCTGAGGCTGCAATTTCGCGGCTCCACGATCACCTCCGATGGCGGGCTGCTGGCGTACCGCGAGTTGGAGGACGCGTTTGGCCTCACTGACACGGGTGCCGAACGGCTTGCCGATGCGCGCACCGGCAAGAACGGTCGCCATCGATTGGCTGGGCTGCTGCGGCAATCGGTGTTCGGGCGGCTGGCCGGCTACGAGGATGTCAACGACGCCGAGCGGCTGTGCCGTGACCCGGCGATGCGCTGGGTGGTCGGTGACCGGGCAATTGCCGGCTTCGCCGCCTCGGCCAGCCAGATGGGGAGGTTCGAGACGAAGTGGCTATGCCGGCCCGAGAATCTTGCCGCGCTAGGCGATCTGCCGGGCCAGTGGATCGACAAGGTGCAACAGCGGCGAGCGCCGAAGATGATCGTGCTCGACATGGATTCAAGCGAGAGCCCAACCTACGGCGAGCAGGAAGGCAGCGCCTATAATGGCCACTTTGCCTGCACCTGTTACCATCCGCTGTTCGTCTTCAACCAGTTCGGCGATGTCGAGCGGTGCGTCCTGCGGTCCGGCAACGTGCACAGCGCGGATGGCTGGCGTGCGCTGCTGGAGCCGGTGATCGCCCGCTACCGGGGCAGCGTGAAGCGCCTCTATTTCCGGGGCGACGCGGCGTTCGGTAACCCCGAGTTGTACGAGTATCTCGAAGCCGAGGGCATCGGCTACGCAATCCGGCTGCCGACCAATCGGGTGTTGCAGGACAGGATCGGATACCTGCTCAAGCGCCCGGTCGGGCGACCGCCCCAAGAGGTGCGGCGCAATTACGCCAGCTTCCGCTATCAGGCGCAGAGCTGGAAAAAGTCGCGCCACGTCGTGGCCAAGGTCGAGTGGCATCCGGGCGAGCTGTACCCGCGCGTCGGCTTCATCGTCTCCAATCTGCCGCGCTCTCCCGAGGGCATCGTTGCCTTCTACAATCAGCGCGGCACCTGCGAGCAGTACATCAAAGAAGGCAAGAACGCGATCAAGTGGACGCGGCTGTCATGCCGCACTTTCGCAGCCAATACGGCGCGCCTGCAACTCCATGCGCTCGCCTACAACCTGGCCAATTTCATGCGAACGCTGGCGATGCCGAAGACGGCGGAGCCGTGGTCGCTGACCAGCTTGCGCGAGAAGCTCGTCAAGATCGGCGCGAAGGTCGTCAGCCATAGCCGCTATGTGACTTTCCAGATGGCCGAGGTCGCGGTACCGCGACAGATGTTCGCCGACATCCTGGCGCTGATCGCCAGGTTGCGCGCACCGCCCGCGCCGGCATGACGGGCCTAGAGGTCAGATGCGGAGACGCAACGATGGTCGAGGTGTGCCTTGACGCAAGCAAAGCACTGCGTTTTGGCGCAGCAGCGCGGCCAATAGGGCGCTATGACGCCATGCCGTACACGCTACATGCGATTTGCCGTTGCTCAAGACGCTCAGGGGTCAATTATCGCGCGAAACGAAACGGAATCCGGCGAATGTCGGATAAACAGTCGCCACCGGAACCGAGTTACTGATGCAGCGCACCTTGTTTGCGCTGATCAATCGTCGAATTCGGTGCGGCAATTTTATGGGGAGAGCCAC